>JBEPVH010000228.1:0-4356 GCA_041691115.1 bacterium
GTCTTTACGGCCTCTAAGCCGAGGCCACGCCGCGGACGATGTCCTTGCCGGGTGTTGTCGTGTACGTGGCGATGTCGGGTGCACCACCGAAGGCGTGGTAGTTGCCCCAGCCGTCAATGACATAGCCCTGGTTGGGAGATCCGGGGATCAGGACGATGCCGCGTGCGATGTCCCAGTCGTTCCAATACGCGCCCGGTACCACTGCCGGTGCCGTGCCGAACTCATGGATTCCGCCGAGCCCGTCGAGGACATAACCACCGGTTCCCGCGGCATTGAGAGTGATACCGCGCGTGATGTCCCAGTTCGGCCAGTACGAGCCGGATTTCACCGCGATCGATGGGGCTGTGCCGAAAGGATGCACGCCACCGAAGGCGTCGAGCACATAACCGCCGGCGCCCGAAGGCAGCAGGACGATGCCCCGGGCAAGGTCACGTCCGGACCAGTAGTCGCGGGACTTCAAAACTGGAGCGGTGCCGAACGCGTGCACGGCGCCGAAGGCATCGAGGACGTAGCCGCCAGTACCGGCGGGCAGAACCGCAATGCCTCGTGCCGCGTCCCAGTTCCAATAGCTGTTGGGTCCGGGCTGCAAGTTCGGCGCGGCGCCGAAATGATGAAGCCCGCCGAAGATGTCGACGACCTGGCCGCCGAGTCCGTCGCCGTCAACGGCGATGGCGCGCACGATCATTGATCCCGGCCACGTCGCCGCGGTAGCCAGGGGCGGCGAATTACCCGGGCGAAGAACGCCCGTGCCATCGATGCCGTATGTGGCGATGAACGGCTCGGAATGCGTGGCGTCGGGTGCCACCGACGTGTTCGCCTCTGTTGATCCGGGTCCGCCGTTGGCGTAGCCTGAACCGACTGTCTGGATGAAGAAGTCGTAGTGGTGGCCGGCGACACCGTAGAAGGTTGCCGTGGATCGGTTGGTGGTCAGCCACGGCAGCCAGGGTTCGGCGCCGTCCTGCGACCACAACGTGTACGTGGCCCCGCCGATGCCGTTGGCGACCTGCCACGACACAACGAAAGCCGTTGTCGACTGCGTCGCCGGCAAAGCGTTGAGTTGACCTGGCGTCACCGTCAGATTCCACGCGATGTTGGTGACATACGGCGCGCTCTGGCCCGTCCAGGCTTGCAGTGAGTTCCAGCTCTGTGCGGCCGTCTCGGTCCCGTCGATGCCGTTCTCCGACATCGGTCCGACGAAGGTGATCGCCTTATACCCCTGAGAGACAGCCCAGTCGCTGATGGAGTCCCACTCCCGGGCATTGATGTCGTAGTAGATCTCGGGGACGGTACAGGCCACTGAGGCGCCCCATGCGACGTGATAGATGTCGTTGACAGTCCAACCTCCTGGCGGGCCCCAATGGCCTTGCAGGTAGATACCGTCGCCGAAGTCGGCAAGCATTCCGGTTGTTGCGCTGGTGCACGGGTACGACCCGGTACCGTGGCCCGCGGCGACCCCAAAACCGTCGACGAAAGCCCGTGTCGGCACGGGACCGAGCCAGTCGCCGCCGCCGGATTGCTCCGCATCGATGCCGCCCCACACCGTCAGCGGTGCCGCCAGGCCGGCAACGGACGTCCCGTTGACCATGCCACGCGCCCATGCGTCACCCGCCGCGGTCATCTGTGCGGCGTTGAGGGGGGATGCGTTGACGGCGTTGACAGAGTTGCTCAGTCCAGCGGCGATGATGGTCGCGGGCGTGTCGTAGCCGTGGGTGTACTCGAATCCCGCGATCCAGCGCTTGAAGAGCGGCTGCAGTGCCGCCGGTGAGTAACAGACCTGCTGGAAGAACGTCTGCACGCCATAGACATGGGTGCTGGGATCGAAGCAGGGAGCGCCGAAGTCGAGGATAACCATGGCTCCGCCCGTGGGGATCGACGTGTCGGCGCCCATGAGCCACAGGGGACATGTGCTGGTCTGCTGCGCGTTGCACTTCGGAATAAAGCTCGACGCCACGTAATAGGAATAGCTGGCGGCGGGCGGCGACGTGCCCGCAGCCTGTGGCGCGACGGCGTGTGGCTGAACACCCGGCGCCGCCTGGGCGCCCGAGCGATCCGAGGTGTTTGCGGCGACAAGCGCGCCGTCGGCATGACATGCCGATATCGCGCCGGGTGTTGCACCACCGCGAGCCACATCGATGCCCGTGCTATGGCCCGACGCGGTGATGCACACGGTGGCAGGGCTGACCTGGGTCAGCGTCACCTCCCCCGATCCACTGAATGACATTACGGTGCGGCGCTCGTCGCTGAGAAGGGCGATGGCGCCGTCGGGGGTGTTGGGCACGATTCCGGCGGCGGCCACACCTTCCCCCAGCGGTTTGCAGTTCGTCGGCGTGATCAACTGCGACGACACGGGCAGGTTGTGGCATGCCGCGGGCACAGCGGGTCCGGCGGCGCGAGGCGCCGTCACGGCGCCCGCAGAATGCGGCCACGCAGCAAATATGGTGAGCACCGAGACCGCGAACAGCCGCAGTGTCAGGTGCCGCGTGACCAGAGGAGAGCGTTGAGTGCGTGTGGTCATGGGCCTCCCCCAGACTACCCCAGATGCTCCGAGATAGCCTGAGGCGCCTGTCACAGAGCGGTGGTGTTGCCCGGTTTGCGGCGCTGGCGATTCTGATCTGCGCAATCGCAGCGGCGCTGCCGCTGCCGGTTCGCGCCGCTTCGCCGTGGTGGGAGTACGTGGGATTCGCCGGCCAGCGGGTCGAAATGACAGGCCGAGATCTGCGCGGTATCCATGTGCATGTCGCCGGCCAGGACATGGTGTCCTCGGGACGCGATGGCGAGTGGGTGGCGGCTCCACCGCCCGTCGTTGCCCCGCGTACCGGCACGTTCGTCCAGGCGGTGCCGCGCGCGCTTGGTGGCGTGGTTGCCGTGGCATTCGACGGCGACGGCACCGCATGGCGCCGAGGCGGCGACGGGAAGTGGGCCGTGTGTCTGATCACGCTGCCTGCTTACGCCGGTGCGGGCAGTCCCAATATCACAGCTGTTGCCGCATTCGAGGAGGTACCCCTGTCGGAGGCCGTCTATGTGGGTACGGACGGGTACGGCGTGCTGGAGTCCGTCAATGGTGGGGACGACTGGTTCCGCGCCGATCCGGGTCTGCCGTCGCATGTCACCTCGCTCGTGGCCGACGACGCCCATGCTGATCTCTACGCGGGAACCTCCGACGGACTCTGGGTGCATCACCTGCAGGCCCAGCCGGCTCCGCCCGTCTACGTCGACTCGGCCCGCTCCCTGCGACTTGCAGGCATCGTCCTGACGTCGCTCGTAGCATTCGCGGGCGGAGTGGCGATTCTCCGATTCACTCGTCGGAGATCATTCGGCCCGCGACCGAGCCGATAGTGATGCGGATCCACATGTCGGGGCGCTGCCAGGCCCAGGCGTGCAGGGGTCCGCGCCTCAGCAGGTCAGCCTCCTCGTCGTCGACGCTACGAGCAACGCCGTGAACGACGACACTCCATCCGGTGTGCTCAAGAGGGCGAAAATCATCGACCTCGAACGCCACGTCCAATCCCGCGATGCTCGCGGTGAATGAATCGCTGTCGGTGCGAATCAGGATCCCACTGTTGTCGGCGACGTAGTTCACTGGATAGATGTGCAGCCGGTTGTTCTTGACGAACGCGAGGCGGCCAACGCGTGATCCGACGGCGAGCATCTCGCGCGCCTCCGTGTCGCTGAGCTGGCGCATCCGCGATGTCGCGGGAGTTGTGGTGGCATCACTCTCTATGGTCATAGTTCAAGCTTCTCCGGTTAAGGCGCAGTGGGTTATCGATTGACACACGAGAGCCGGGAACCGATCGCGGTTCCCGGCTCCGCCCGTGAGAATGGCGAGGTCAGGCGGCTGCTCCACTGACGCGTGGGATCGACTTGGGAGTGGTCACCCGTGTCGTCGCCCGCTGGTGAACCAGTTCTGTGACCAGTGCTGCGCCGAGGATCACCTGGGTCCAGCCCATCACCATGTTCACCGAGTCGGTGGATGCGGAGAGGTAGCCGGCGGCGTAGTAGAAGTTGAGGCTCATCAGAGCACCGCCGGCGAGGGCTGTGATCGAGATCACCTGGGCCGCGAGGCGGAGTCGGCCGCTCAGGGACACCATGAGGGCAACGGCACCGACGATGAGGCCGATACCTGCGAAGAACTCACCCCAAGAAACGAGAGTGGCGAACGTCCCAGCGTTGGGGGCCACGGTTCCCTGAAGAAAGGACTGGTACGTCGTGTGCGGGTTCTTGCCGGCGAACACGGCGATTGTCTTGGGCATTCCCGCGGCAAAAGCGCTATCACTCAGCTTCTCGTAGCCGGCATGCAGCCACTCCCAGCCGATGACGCCCTGGGCTAGGGCAAGAAACAGTGCCGGGCCTGTGCGG
>JBEPVH010000229.1:0-4351 GCA_041691115.1 bacterium
GCAGCGTCGCTCGTCGGGTACGTCAGCGAGTCGCCACTCCCCGGGGGACTGCGGTTTAGCGCTGACAACATGCAAGGCTTTGATCGGCGTCCGCAGGTCGAGAGCATCCTCGAATCGATTCCCCCTGATGCTGAGGTCGCTGCGTCGACAGGTCTGGTCCCTCACCTCAGCAACCGCGCAGCTCTATGGGAGTTCCCCGGCGGTATTGGCGCGAAGTATGTCGTTGTGGATACGGAGGGCCCGATCAGTTCTCAATCATTCCGAGGCTGGGTCTCGGCGCGAGACGGCCTCGCTGCGGCGGGATACCACCTCGTCGCACAATCGGCCGGCGTCAGCCTGTGGGAGAAGTAGGTCATGTCGTCAAAGAGGGTCCTGGTCACCGGTGGCTGCGGTTTCATCGGCTCACATCTCGTCGATGGCCTTGTGGCAGCCGGTCATCGTGTTCGGATCCTCGATACGGTTGATCCTCAGGCACACGAGGGTGGTGTTCCCCGATTCCTTAATCCGGACGCTGAACTTCGCCGTCATGACCTTCGCGACCGCACAGCGGTGCGTGAGGCGCTCGATGACATCGACGTCGTCTTCCACCAGGGCGGGATCGTCGGCAATGGGCAATCGATGTACGACATCGCCCGTTATCTCGACATCAACGCCGTGGGCACAGCCGTGCTGATGGAGGAGGTTGTCGCGCGCCGGGATCGCGTGCAAAGAGTGGTCGCCGCCTCATCCATGGTGGTATACGGGGACGGCGCATACCAATGCAAAGAACACGGTGTCGTATCACCTCATCCTCGTGATCAGGCTGATCTTGCGAATCATTCATTTGAGCCACATTGCCCACACTGCGCTGCGTTCGTTGTCGCCGTCCCGACAGCCGAAGACCAACCGCTAGCACCGACCTCTCCCTACGCCATCGGCAAGTTGGCGTCGGAGCAGACCGTGCTCATCGCGGGCCGAACATTCGGGGTGGACACGGTGGCGCTGCGGTACCTCAATGTGTACGGCTCCCGGCAGGCACTGTCGAATCCGTATACCGGCGTGGCAGCGATCTTTTCCACCCAGCTTCTCGGTGGACGACGGCCGGTGGTATTTGAGGACGGCGAACAGCAACGAGACTTGGTTCATGTGAGCGATGTCGTCTCGGCAAATCTGCTTGCCATGGATGCGGCGGCCGCGGTGGGCCACGCGATCAATATCGGCACCGGTGACTCACTGGCTATTGCCGACCTCGCCCGAACCCTGGCGCGCGAGTTGCGTGTTGACCTTGAACCGGACATCACGTTCCGTTCTCGAGCCGGGGACATCCGGCACTGTTTTGCCGACACGACCCGCGCTCGCCAACTCCTCGGATTCACCAGTTCGGCGGACCGAGCGACCGCGCTTCGCGACCTCGCCCTCTGGGTGGCAACAGAGCAGCCGGTGGACCGCACCGAGGCCGCCACGGCAGAACTGACGGCTCGAGGCCTCATCCGGTGAGGTCGGGCCCGGTCAACGGCACCCGAGTTCCCCAGAGAGGCAGTGATCAGCCTCGGAACCACTCCTCAATCAACTGGTGTTCTCCTGGAGAGGACCGTGGCGGGCACAACGAATATGATCTCCGGCTTGGCTGTCAGAGAGTGAGCACATTCAAAGGGGAGGCCGGAGGGTGACTACGCCGACGCACGCTGGCCTTGAGCGCTGGTTCTCGGCCCAGGGTCCACCCCAGAGGATCGACCTTGCCCGCAGTGGTGCCTCTGGTTTGGACCTTGCTGAGCTTCTGGCTCTCACCGGCATCTCCGTAGAGAGCGTGATGACCCTCTCGCTGGACTACGGTCCTGGCGAAGGAGACGTCCGGCTGCGCGAGGCGATCGCGAAGTACGTCGGTCTCGACATTCAGGCCGCCGAGAACATCGTAGTCACTCATGGTGCGATCGAAGCGTTGCTCCTCGTCTGCCTAGCCACCACCACGAATTCCGCAGGGCGCGTGCTCGTTGCCGCACCGGCGTACAGCGGGCTGCTCATTGTCCCCGCCACCGCGGGGCGGGCCGTGCGTTGCATTGACATCTGGACACCCGAACGCGGGTGGAGCGTCGACAGCTTTGTCGAAGCGCTGAGTGCAGATACCGAACTTGCGATCATCAACTCGCCCCACAACCCCACCGGCGTCCAGATGTCGTTGGCGGAGCTCGACCGAATAGCTCGACGATGTGCGGAACTGGACGTGATGCTCGTGGTGGATGAGGTTGGACGGGGGACGCTCGACCTCGACGCGCCATCGGCGGTCAAGTGCGCGGCATTCGACCGCGGCCACATGGTTGTGATAGGCGACGTGAGCAAGGCGATGGGCTTGGGAGGGCTGCGGATCGGTTGGTTGGCGACGGCGAACCGAGAGCTTTTGAAGTCCACGAGCTCAGCCAAAGACGCCACCACTGTGAGCAACGGAGCGCTTGCACAACACCTTGCCAGCGTTGCTTTAGAGAACGCGACACCGCTGATCGCGCGCGTGAACGGGTGGGCGCAATGCAACCGAGCGGCGCTGAACAGCCTTGTTCACGACACGGGCGGGACTTGGACGCCGCCCTCCGACGGTCTGGTGGGTTTTCCTGACCTTGCGTTTGCCGGAGGGTCAGTCGCACTGTCCGCGGAACTGCTCAGGCACGACGTGAGCGTGGTACCGGGCTCGCTCTTCGGGTGCGACCATCGGGTGCGCCTCGGACTCGGCTGCCCGCCACCGTTGTTTGCGGAAGGCCTTCAGCGGATTGGAGAGGTCCTCGCGATCGACAAGGACACCCGCGCTCGCACGGTCAGACGCCCAAGGGTCCACAACACCGCTAACGAGGTGCAGCAGGCCGCGCACCGAGTGGACAAGGTGGCTCCGCGTGTCCGCTGACGACACTCCCGTGCGGCCCGCCGGCCTGCGCCGGTTTGTGTCCGGTGGCGTCGCCGGCAATCGCCGTCTCTCCGCGTCAACTGGGGTTGCGCTTCACACATTCTTGTGGATTCAGATCGCGAGCGCACTCTTCTTCGCGCTCGAGGCGTTCAACGTCGTCATCCCCTCTGGCCCGTGGCACGCCATCATTCGGCCTATTCACTTTTTTGTGGGCTGGATGCTGCTTCCGCTGGTGCTGATCAAGGTCGCGAGTACAAGTTATCGCGCCGCGCGCTACTACATGCACAACCCGCGATATCAACGAGCAGGAACGCCCACACTAGTCGCTCGCCTGACTGCGCCGGTCATGATCATCTCGATCTCCGTGCTGTTCTTCACCGGGATCCAGATGTGGAGTTTCGTCAACGCTTTTGGGCTGCCCTACATTCAGCTGCACGTGCTCTCAGCGATTGTCTTCACCTGCGCGATGATTGTTCACGTCGTCATTCATGTGCGCGAAGCACACGCGGAGGCAGCGGCTGATCTGGCCGGCGTTCCAGTAGATGAAGCTTCGTACGACGAGCCGTCTGATCCTGCTGAATGGCGCGCCGGAGTGCTGAGCCGTCGTGTAGTGCTGGCGACTGGCCTAGGCACCGGCGTGGCGCTGGCGGCTAGCGCTTCCCAGTGGCCGTTCCCCGGCTTGTCATGGCTGGCTCCGCAGCGCGCCGGAGCTTCCGCGCTTGACTTCCCGATCATGAACTACGAAGGGGGCGGCCAGACGGTCGACACCGCGCTCTGGCGACTGAGCATCACCGGAGACGACGGTCTGGTCGGCAATCCGCTCAGTCTGAGCTATGACGATCTTCGGCGCCTCCCAACCGAAGAGCACGAGTACAGCATTGATTGCGTCACTGGGTGGACTGCAGTTCGCAAATGGAAAGGGGTTCCACTCAGTCACCTGTTGGGTCTTGCCAAGGCCTCTGACAGCTTCGGCCATATCCTGATTCGCAGCACCAGCGGGTACCACTGGTCGCACCATCGCAGCAACGTCCTGTTGGCGGGCAGCCTCTTGGTGACGCACATCAACGGTGAGCAGCTCAATGACGACCACGGGTTCCCCGCTCGACTCATGATTCCAGGCACCGTCGGGCAAGCGAACGTCAAGTGGGTGGATGGGATCGTTGTGCGCAGCGGTGCTCCGGACATCTATTGGGCTCCCAATCTGGTTCCCAAGGAGAATCAGTATGTGAGCGGCCCGAGCCTGCCGCGCGATCCAGCTGGGAAGAGCCGATGACGGACAACCCCAACAGCGCCGCGGAAGAGCCGGTCCGCGCGGCCGCTGACGGCTCGGCTACGCAGCAACGCATCTCAATGGTGCGGCGACGGCTGGTCAGGATACAGATGGTGATAGGCGGGTTCGCTGTCCTACTTGTGGTCGCCGCGCTAGTTATTGGCATTTTCGGAATCGGCGACTTCGCGCACGGCACCCTTCAGCGGTAGGGC
>JBEPVH010000230.1:0-4344 GCA_041691115.1 bacterium
CACCTGGACTGTGCAGAACGGTGGAGGTGCATGCCGCGAGCACGGCACAGGCAGTGACCGCCGCCCACATCCGCGCCGCGCGCCGTCGCTCCGGATTCATACATCTGATGATCGTTTGTCAACCGAGGTCTATGTGTGACCTCCTTGAGATGCCGGCGTCGCAGACCCAGAGCCGCGGAGCGGTCTACGGTGCTACGCCGACTTGACGGCACTCCTCCGCGGCGACCTCGCCACTGCGCGAACGGTCGCCGCGGATGCCGGGCGAGGGCGACCGGTTGCCTTTTCAAGACGGACGTAGAGCTTGTCGTTCTCTTTCAAGAGACGTTGGTTCTCGCGGCGAAGGTGGCGCAGTTCGTCAAGCATGTCCTTGACCGCTTCGAGGATCAGCGCTTCTCCACCAGCGACCGACGTGATCGCTTCGCTGAGCCCTTTGGTGATCCGGCTTCCAAGGCTTTTCACATGTTTGCTCCGTGTTTTGATCCGCGGAGTTAATGCTTCTGGTTCTGTACCGGATTGGTCAAACGCTGAACAAGACAAAGGGTGGTGCATCCGCACCACCCTTTGCCGCGCGAAGGAGAGAGACCGTATTTAGCAGGCCATTGCGTAGCTGACCTGGACGTCCAACTGGATTTGCGCACGTCCGGGCTCGACGGGCACGCCGCCGCCGGAGCCGCCCGCGCCACCCTGGCCGGCGGTGTTGTGCTGCTGCACAGTGGCTGTGTCGTTGCTGATGACTTCAGAGATCGACGTCACGCCGCCGACGGTGCACTTGTTCAGTCCGGCCCATGCGTCGGCTGCCGACTTGGCAGACGCCATGGCGGACTGACGGATCGCGGGCAGGAGCGACGCAGTCTCGTCGCGGCTGAAGGTGATACCGCCGATGTCGCTGCTGTCGGTGGCAACGTGCGTCGCTGCCGAGACGACAGCTGACACCTTGCTCAGGTCGCGGACGGCGATGTTGGCGGACTGGGAGGCGTCATAGCCGTTCTTGGACCCGAACTCCCAGTGCTCGCTCACGTAGATGGAGTCGGTGACGATGTCCTGCTGGGCAACGCCCGCGCCCTGGACGGCCGCGAGGACCTTGGACTGGAGTGCCGAGGCTGCGTTCATGGAGTCGACGACGGTGCCGCGGTGAACTGTCACCCCGATTGAAAGGCGCGCAGTGTCGGGCTTGGCAAAGGCGCTGCCATGGCCCACCACCGTCACACTGGCCAGCGTCTTGCCGTCGGCGGCGGCCGCGGCCGCCTGGTTGGGAACGGTTGCGCTGGACGCCGGTCCGCACGCTGTTACCACCGCCACGCTCGCCGCCGCCAGGAAGCCTGCCCCCAGTCGCATGATTTTCATGACCGGTCAACGGGGCGGTGGTCAGAAGGGTTACGAACGCCGCAAACGTCCCAATTTACTGATCTTGGCGGTAACGTCAGAGGCACAGTTCCGTGTTGGGGAGGGGCCTGCGGGCAGCCCGTTGCCAAGATCGGATGCGTGCCACCCGAGGAGTCGTCCGGTGGGGTCCCATCGCGCCTGAGCGGGCCCGCGCTTCAGCGCGTGCGCTATCTGGGCGCCGCCACGTTCGTTTACGCGCTGGCGATAGCCCTCTGGCTGATCCCTCTGTCGAGCCATACGGGAACGTTCTCGCCCGACCACTCGATAGCAATTTGGTTCTTCCCGCTGCTCTGTTGCGCCGGCGCCTACCTGCAGATCGAGTTCCACGACTACAAGATCTCCTCGACTGTCTCGTTCCTGGACACCATGCTCATCCTCGGGCTGTTCCTGGTTCCGCCGCCCGTGGTTCTCGGCAGCTACATGCTGGGAGGGGCGCTGGCACGTTCAATCCGGCGCGGCACATTCGCCTGGGACAAGGAGTACTCCAACACCTCCCAAGGCGTCCTCAACGTGGCGATCACGTACCTGGTGTTCTTCGCCTTCAACCCTGACCCGCAGAATCTGTTCTCGCCTCGGGACGTCGGGGCAGCCGTCGCAGCGTCGATAGCGCTATGGCTCTCTGAGGAGTTCTGCTTCACGCTGGGCTATTCCGCCCTCCAAGGAAAGGTGGACATCGACCCGATGGGTTCGCTCACCGGCCTCGTCGCCGTGGTGGTGAACTCGTCCATTGCCCTCGTGGGCCTGGTGTTCGTCGTCCACGAACCGTTCATGACGTTCTCGCTGGCCCCGCTCGTCTTCATCGTTCTGCTGTTCCAGCAGTCGGCCACCGACGCCCGGCAGAAGGCTGACCAGATGGAGTTCCTCTACAAGACCAACGAGCTGTTGCATGCGACCACTGACACCATGGGCAGCACGTTGGGGCTGCTCGACGAGATCTCGGCCATGTTCCATGCACGCCGCGTTGAACTGTTGCTGCGGCCCGAGGGTGGACGTGGCGTTCGCCTCTTCTCGGAGCAGGGCGCTTCGCCCTCGTCCGAGCCTTACTCCTTCAGCGACGACGAGGGCTTGCTCCTCGATGCGCTGGGCGGCGACACAGGCCTGGCTGTGCGAACGGGGTCTCCCGAAGGCGCAATGCTCGACGCCGTGCTGGCGGACCGGGCGACAGCCACAGGTATGGGCGCCCGCATCTCGGCGCTCGGCACCCAAGGTTTGCTCCTCCTCTTCGATTCCACGTCAGCACGCAAGCGCTTCGCCAAGGACGACGTGCCGCTCCTCCTCTCCCTCGCTGCGCAGCTTCGTTCCGCGCTCGAACGTGGCCAGATGTCTGAGGCATTGGCGTCGGCGGCAGCGGAGAAGGAAGAACTCACCCATCTCGCGACACATGACCCGCTGACCAGGCTGGCCAACCGTGCGCTCTTCAACGAACGTACGACGGAGGCCGTGACCGGGATCACCACCGAATCGACGCCGGCGGCGGTGCTGTTCATCGACCTCGACGACTTCAAGTTGGTGAACGACACCTATGGTCATGCGGCGGGTGACACGGTTCTCCTCACCGTCTCCGACCGCCTGCGGGCCGTGCTCCGCGCGTCCGACCTGCCGTCCCGCTTCGGTGGCGACGAATTCGGCCTCCTCATTGAGAACCTCGCCTCGGTCGGTGATGCGGCGGCGCTGGCACAACGCGTGGTGACATCGGTCGGCGAGTACATCACCCTCGAAGAAGGCGTCGATGTCCGCGTCCGTGCGTCGGTGGGTGTCGCCATCGTGGGTGGCGGGCTTCCCGGCTGCGACGCCGCAGAACTTTTGCGCCGAGCTGATGCGGCGATGTACGTCTCTAAGCGTTCAGGCAAGGGCCAGTTCACCATCTACGACACCGGCGCTGAGGAGCTGTTCGCCCAGGCCGAGCGTGAAGGTGTTGCCCTCCAGGCAGGCCTCGAGCGCGGTCAGATCAAGGTGCTCTTTGAGCCTGTTGTTGAACTCGCCGAAGGCCACCTCGCCGGCGCCCAGGCACTCATGCGCTGGCAGCATCCGACGCGCGGCAATCTCGGCCCCGAGGGCTTCATGACCGTCGCCGAGAAGGCCGGCCTCGTTCCTGCGTTGGGCCGTCACTTCCTCGGAGAGACCGCCAAGCAACTCGCTGCCTGGCGTGCCGAATACAAGGTGCCGGACCTTCGTGTCGCGGTCCCCGTATTCCCCAAGCATCTGTCGCAGCCGATGTTCGTCGACGAGGCAGTGACGGTGGTCAAGGAGGCGGGCCTTACACCGGATGCCCTGATCCTCACCATCGACCAGACTCTCGTTACCGAACGGATGGCGGAGATCGGACCGCGCCTCCAGGCGTTGTCGCGTGAAGGCTTCCACCTCGCGATCGAAAACTTCGGCCGCGGCGGAGACATTCCGCTGGGCGTCCTGCGCACATTCCACTTCGCGTCGGTCAACCTCGCCGAGGATCTGACCCACACCCTCGGCGAGGGTGAAGGCGCGGACAACGAAATCGTGGCCGGAGTCATGCGTGTGGCGTCGCTCCTGAAGGTCGATGTCATCGCCCGTGGCGTCGACACGCTGCGGCAAGTCGAAGCCCTGCGCGCTCTGGGTTGTACGCTGGCTCAGGGCGGCATCCTGGGCGAACCTGCGGCCGCTGAGCAGTTCCGCCATCACCTGCGTGGTGAGGGCATTGCAGGGCCTGCATTCGGCGACGGTGGCGGCTCCTCGCCCAAGCCAGCGACAGCTCGCCGACGCTAGATCCCCGTCAGGATCGTGCCAAGAGATGTGAAGGCGTGGCCCGATGCCCTGTCACAGGGTGTCGGATCGACCATCACGACGGCTGACGACAATAGACATGTCGGATCAGACACAGGAGACAGCAATGAAGAGGATTGGCAAGATCGCAATGATCGTCGCCACCTTTGCTGCTATCGGTGGTGCATCGGTTGTTCAGGCTTCGAGCCATAACACCAATGT
>JBEPVH010000231.1:0-4307 GCA_041691115.1 bacterium
TTTCGCGGAGCGCTTCGAGGTCATCGTGGCCGGTCGTGAGCTGGGCAATGCATTTAGTGAGCTCAACGACCCCTTCGACCAGCGCGCCCGCTTCGAGGAGCAGGCCGCGCGCAAGGCAGCGGGAGATCCCGACGCCCAGCAGGTTGACGAGGATTTCCTTGAAGCCATCGAGGTGGGCATGCCGCCCGCCGGTGGGCTCGGTATCGGCATCGACAGGCTGGTGATGTTCCTCCTCGACGCACCGACCATCCGCGATGTGCTTCTCTTTCCCACGATGCGACCGAAGCAGGAGGGCTCCTGATGCTGGCGCTCCAGCGCATTCGCGACGAGGCCGACGCCATCAAGGAGGGCATTCGCCAGAAGGGCGAGCCCACCGATTCCATTGATGAAATCCTCAGATTGGATGTCGAGGCGCGCCGCCTTCGCACCGAAGTGGAGACACTTCGTGCCGCGCAGAAGAAGGCGTCGGAGAACATCCGTGGAAAGCCATCGCCGGAGCAACTCACCGAGCTGACCGGTATCAAGCAGCGCGTCCAGGACGGCGATGCGCGCCTGACTGAGTTGGATCAGTCGATCAGTTCGCTGCTGGGCCATGTCGCCAATCCGGCGCACGAGTCCGTTCCCTACGGCGAGGGTGACGTGGACAACGTCACCGTGGCGACGTGGGGCACACCGGCAACATTCGACTTCGAGCCGCTGCCGCACTACGACCTCGGTGAGACGCTCGGAATTTTCGACTTCGAGCGCGCCGTCAAGATATCCGGTGCCCGCTTCGCAATCCTCAAGGGCCAGGGTGCGCGCCTCCAGCGTGCCCTCATCACCTGGCTTCTCGACGTTGCCACGCTGGAGCACGGCTACTCCGAGATCCTGCCGCCGTACCTGGTGCGTGCCGAGGCCATGTTCGGGACAGCCAACCTGCCGAAGTTCGGCGACGAGGCATTCCAGACGACCGACGGCATGTATCTCGTGCCCACCGCCGAGGTTCCCGTGACCAACCTCTACAGCGGCGAGATCCTTGATGCATCGCAGCTCCCCGCTGCGCACGTTGCCTACTCGGCATGCTTCCGCCGCGAAGCCGGTGCTGCCGGCAAGGACACCCGCGGCTACATCCGGCTGCATCAGTTCGACAAGGTCGAGATGGTGCGCTTCACCACGCCCGAGCAGTCGATGGAGCAGTTCGAGCTTCTCACCGCGCACGCCGAGACCCTGTTGCAGCGGCTCGGCATCACCTACCGCAAGCTGCTCATGTGCACCGGCGACATGGGCTTCGCACAGTGGAAGAAGTACGACCTCGAGGCGTGGGCACCGGGCATGAAGCGCTGGCTTGAAGTTTCCTCGTGCTCGGTGTTCAGCGATTTCCAGGCGCGTCGCGCCAACATTCGCTACCGGCCTGCCGTCGGCGACAAGCCGCGTTTCGTGCACACCATCAACGGGTCCGGGCTGGCCATTCCGCGCACCTTCGATGCCATTCTCGAAACCTTCCAGGAGAAGGACGGGTCGGTGGTCATTCCCGAGGTGCTGCGTCCCTACATGGGCGGCCAGGAGCGAATCTCCCCGGTATGACAGTGGCGGGCGATGGCATCGATGTCGCGCTGCTTGACGACGCATGGCTCAATGACCGCAGCGAGTTTCAGCTCAACTGGGTGCACGGCCTGCGCAATCCGTCGGGACTGCATCTGCAGTACTCACTGGAGCGCGATGCTGCCGCGGGCACGCATCGCGTGGTCACGGAATGGACGGCCTCGGATGAACACGTCGGGTTTCCCGGCTTCGTTCACGGTGGTTTGCTGAGTGCTGTTCTCGACGACGCCATGGGCCGTGCCACAGCACTGCTGAAGCGCTGGGTTGTCACGGGGCGGCTTGAGGTGCGCTACAGGGCAGGCGCTCCCACAGGCGTGCCGCTGCACTGCGAGGGCTGGATGACACGCGTGACAAGCCGTCTCGTCACGTCTGAGGGCCGCATCGTGTTGCCGTCGGGTGACGTCGCGGCTGAAGCGACGGGAACATACATGCCGCTCAATGCTGAGTTGCGCCGTGACATGCTCGGCGCCTGGCCGGGATTCGCGGAGTACATCGATGGAGCAGCAGATGACTGAGCCCAGAGAGCGCGAGATGAAGTTCGCTTTGACCGGCGACCTTCCGGCCATCGACGTTGCGGGGTACACGGTGCACGACACCGGCACGCAGACGCTCGACGCTGTCTATTTCGACACCGATGCACTGGAACTATCCGCGCAACGCTTCAGTGTTCGCCGCCGTATCGGCGTGGGCTGGACGTTCAAGGGTCCGTCACATGACGAGGGCGGTGCCCAGGTCCGCGAGGAGCGGGAATGGCCCGACCAGGACGACTTCCCCGCCGAGTTGATGGCGCGGGTGCAGGAGGCCGCGGGCGACCTCCGCCTCCTCCCCGTCGCGCGGCTGCGGAGCGTCCGCCGCACACTCAAGATCGCCGACGCCGATGGCGCCCACGTTGCCGAGATCGACGACGACGTTGTCGACATCCTCGACGGAGATGTCGTCATGGAGACATTCCGCGAGGTGGAGATCGAACTGAAGGAATCGCCGGATGCCCAAGCGGTGGCCGAGGCAGTTGCCCAGATCCTCCTCGCCGCCGGGGCCACGTCCCACACGGAGAGCAAATACGGCCGAGCGCTGCGCGTGCTCGGCCGGCGGCCGTGACGCCTGTGTGAGGGACGGTGCAAACGGCCGTCGGGGGCGGATAATCACGCGCCATATGGACCCGCAGAATCCGCCCCAGGGGCCAGGGCCGCAGTACACGCCACCATCGCAGTACTCGCCGGTCCCCCCGCAGTACACGCCATCGACCGATCCGGCATCCGCCGGGGGCCAGCCCGTGCGCGTTCGCCGCGGTATGGCCATCGTCATGATCGCTGTCATTGCCGGTGTCGCCATCGCCGGTGTGGCAGCGGCGCTCGTGTTCCTGCGCGGCAGCGGCGACGTTCTTGCCAAGGTCACCCCTGCCACCGCATCCGTGTACGCCACCGCGTATCTCGATCCTCCCGGCGCGCAGAAGATCAACGCCAACAACCTGTTATCAAAGTTTCCCGATACGTCGAGCGACCAGAAGCGCGACGACCTGATCAACAAGTGGCTCGACCAAGCCCTCAAAAGCACGACACTCAGTCATGCCGACGTGCGCGCCTGGATGGGATCACAGGTCGCGTTCTCTGCACCCGCCGACGTCAGCTCGGGCTTCTCGGGAAGCGGCGGGGGCGCCCTGCCGGGCTTCTCGGTCATGGTCGTGAGCAAGGACGACACCAAGGCCGACGCCTCGATGACAACGGTTCGCACCAGCGACAAGGCATACACGTGGTCGTCGGCGGAGCGCGAAGGCGTGACCACGTGGATAGGTTCCGTCGGCGGGCGTGTCCAAGTTGTGTATGCACTCGTCAACCACATCCTTGTGTTCACGTCGACCACGGGCTACATGGCTGACATCGTCGACACCGCCAAGGGCAAGAAGTCGTCACTCGCCGATGCGGCGAATTTCAAGAACGTGCAGAGCAAATTGTCCAAGGACAACCTGGCATTTCTCTACGTCGACGTCGCCAATCTCGTAAAGCCGTTGGCGCGCACCCTGCTCGGCCAGACGACATCGCCGCAAGCCAACGATGCCCTCAAGAGCCTTGACGCCATCACCGGATTCGGCATGGCAGTGTCGGCACAGAGTGACGGCCTCGAGGTGGACTCGACGGTCCTCTTCGATACCAGCAAGCTGACCAACGAGCAGAAGGCGTCGCTTGCCAATCCAACGACGGCCAACTCCACGCTGGGATTCATGCCGACGGGGTCATATGGTTTCTTCACCCTGTCGCACATCCAGCAACTCATCAAGTCAGCATTGGCAACAGCGAAATCATCGGACGTATCAGGCAGCGACAAGACCATCACCGATCTGGGCCTCGATGACCCCAACGGAATCGTGTCGCACCTGACAGGTGATATCGGCGCCGAAGCTGCGCCGGATGCGTCCAGCAAGGACAACGCAGGTGCAGCCGTGATGATCGGCACCGACGATGAGGACGCAATGCGTTCCTACATCACAGCCCTTCCGGGCAAGGTCGACTGCGGCAAGGATGAGGGCGGTTGCCCATCGACCACCACGACGTACAAGAACGTCGTCATCACCACGATCACCGATCCCAGCAACGCCACTGTCAAGCCTTCGTGGGCGGTGTTCAACCACATGGCGGTCATCGGCACCAGCGTGGAGTCTGTGAAGGCGGTCATCAATACCGGAGGCAGCGGCGGGGTCACCGGCACGGACACCTACAAGGGTGCGTCGT
>JBEPVH010000232.1:0-4268 GCA_041691115.1 bacterium
CAGATCTTCACGCGGCCCGTCGCCGACAGGCCGACCCTCTTCTTCGAGGTCATCCAGCGCAAGGGATGCAAGGGCTTCGGCAAGGGGAACTTCAAGGCACTCTTCGAGGCCATCGAAGCCGAACAGGAAGCCCGCGGCAACCTCTAGCTAGCCGAGCCCTTCGAGCTCGGTGACGATGGCAGTCCGGGCGCCGCGCGTCATCGCGGAGTGGACACCCCACAGATGCTTGAAGACATCGTTGACCCAGCCTCCCGACGCCTGGGCGAGAAGGTTGTCGGCGCCGTCGTAAACCTCGATCTGGTAGGTCTCACGGGCACTGCTGTATTGAGTTTGTACGGTGCCGCGGTGCCAGCCCACGACCACGCGTCCTGAGGTCAGCGCGACTTCGAAGACGTAAGAGGGTTCTGACACGGCATCGGCCCGGTACGACGAAGCCGTCATCTCCAGCCGCGTGGCAGCGACAAGGTGTTGAGCGACCAACTCGAGGAACGTCGGCTGCTTCGGTGCCGGCGGGTCGGGCTCGGCAGACGCACCGTCAGGATGCGGAATCGCAGGTCGGCTCATGACCGGGATTCTCCCGTGCCGTCACGGACAGCGGCCGCCCAAAGGTGCGGACGATGCGCCGCCTCCTCACCTCCCGGTACGCTCCACGTGTGACCACGCAACCCCATCCCCAGCGCGAGGTGATCGGCCTAGACCCGGCAACGCCGTTGCCCCTCGCCTTCGACTACGACCACCTCTCGCTCATCCCGCGCCATGCCTCGTCTCTGACGCATCGCGTTGACGCGTCGCCCGAGGTGGCCATCGGTCCCGTCACGCTGTCGGTGCCGCTTCTCGGTTCGCCGATGCCCGACGTGTGTGGCCCCGACATGTGCCATGCCCTGGCGCGTCAGGGCGCCATGGGCGTCCTCCATCGTTTCCAGTCGATCGACGAGCAGTTGGCTCAGTTCGCAGCTGCCAGCGAGGGCCTCGATGGGCCCGCCTCGGTCGCTGCCGCCGTCGGTGTCTCCGGTGACCACCGCGAGCGCTTCCAGGCTCTGCATGCAGCCGGTTGCCGTGTCATCTGCATCGACACGGCCAACGGCGCTCACGACCAGGTGGCCACCACCATCGAGTGGATCAAGTCGCAAGCCTCGGACGTCTTCATCATTGCCGGCAATGTCGCCTCCGCCGAAGGGTTCAGTTGGCTCGAAGATCGCGGCGCCGATGCCATCCGTGTTGGTATCGCCGGCGGATCCGTGTGCGAGACGAGAACAGAGACAGCCGTCTACGTACCGACACCGTACGCCGTGCATCTCGCAGCACAGGTGCGGCGCAAGGCGCTCATCATCGGCGATGCCGGTGTGCGCACCCCCGCGGATATGTGCAAGCTGCTGGCCCTCGGTTCCGATATCGTCATGGTCGGTTCGGCTCTCGCCGGAACCAAGGAAGCACCCGGCCGCGTGATCATGGTCGACGACAAGAAGTTCAAGATCATGCGCGGCGCCGCGTCATTCTCTGTGCAGCAGCAGGCCGGCAAGCTCGACCCCGCCTACGTCGAGGGAGCTGAAACGCTGGTTCCCTACAAGGGCCGCGTCGACGACGTCATCTGGCGCTACCTCGCAGGCCTGCGCAGCTCGATGTCGTACATGGACGCTCGTGACCTCGAGACCTACCGCCGCAATGTCGCCTTCGTCCGTCTGGCGTAGAACTACAGCCCGACGCCACCGTCGAGGTCGGCACGAAGTTCGCGCTGCGCGGCGCGTGCTGCGGCGCCCACCTCTGCCGCAAATGGCTTGGCGTAGTCGGCCACATAGCTGACCAGCAACTTGTCAGTGGGATCGTCCGAGCCCACGGCTTCCCGGGCCTTGGCCAGAGCCGCGTCAATCAGGGTCATGGCGGCGGCGACGATGTCGAGGCCCTTCTCCGGCGCCATGGCGATCGCATCCGCCACTGACACGGGGTCGTAGAGGGGTTCGCCGTCGGGCCCGACCCAGGTGGCATCCGTCACCGGATCTCCCGGGTAGTGCTCGACAACCATCGCCAGCATCTGAATCTGGCCGCCCAGCGAATCGCCATCGGTGGTGATGGCTGACACGTCGGTGATGGGACCGACGTAGAGGGTCCGCCCGTCGGGCAGTTCGATTCCAGCGTGAGCGTGAGCCTCATCCATGGCCGAAGTCTCCCCGGAGCGGGCGGACAGTGCGCGGACAAGGGGCGCCGCCCTGGGCCCGTTCGCTAGGCTGGCCGCATGCGCCCCTACATGCGTCTCGGCGACATCCCGCGCAAGCGCCATATGCGCTTCGAGCACTCCGGCAAATACGTCTTCGAGGAACTCTTCGGGCGCGAAGGCTTCTCCGGACCATCGTCGTTGCTCTACCACCGGCATATGCCCGAGGGCGCCCACGACCTGACGGCGGGCGCTGTCGACGATGTCACTCCCGATCCCGAGCCATTGCACGAGCACGCGCATCTCGAGGGCTACAAGCTGGGTCCCGAGAACGACATCATCTCGGGCCGCCGCTTCCTCATGGTCAACGAGGACGTTCGCATCGCTCTGGCTTTGCCCGCCACGCAGCAGAGCGCGCTCTACGTCAACGGCTCCGCCGACGAGATTCTCTTCGTGCATTCCGGCGAAGGCACGCTACACACCCAGTTCGGCACGCTGGCGTTCGGCAAGCACGACTACGTCGTCATCCCCCGAGGTGTCGTCTACCGCATCGATTTCAAGACGCTCGCCGACGTGCGCGTCCTCTGCCTCGAGGTCACCGGCCGCGTTGATTCGCCCGACCGCTACCGCTCCAAGACGGGCCAGCTGACGGAGATCTCGCCGTACTGCGAGCGCGACTTCCGCGCCCCGACAGCACTCGAGCAGGAGACCGGTACCGCTGAGGTCTGGCTCAAGCGCCAGGGCCGCGTCACCAAGTATCAACTCGACAACCATCCGTTTGATGTTGTCGGCTGGGACGGAACCGTTTACCCCGTGGCTTTCAACATCCACGACTTCGAGCCGCGCGCTGGACGCTTCCATCTGCCGCCACCCGTGCACCAGACATTCCAGGCTCACAACGTGGTGTTCTGCTCGTTCGTCCCGCGCAAGCTGGACTGGGATGAGGAGGCGGTGTTCCTTCCGTACCACCACAGCAACCTCGATTCCGACGAGGTTCTCTACTACGTCGACGGCAACTACGCGGCACGCCGCGGCATCCGCCAGGCGTCGTTCACCCACCACGTCGGTGGGGTGCCCCACGGCCCGCAGCCCGGCGCACTCGAGGCGAGTTTCGACAGAGCCCGCGAGACCGATGAACTGGCCGTCATGGTCGACACGTTCCGGCCGCTGCGCCGCACCACCGCCGCCGCTGAAATCACCGACGCCGAGTACCCCTACTCGTGGCACACAGGCGGCATGCGCGGCTCGGAGTCCATCGCCTAGTGCCCTCGCCGTGGGCAGCTCACGAGGCTGAGGCTGGCGGCTGGATCCGCCGCATGTTCCTTGAGGGCCAGCGCCTCAAAGCAGAGTTCGGCGCCGATGCCGTCGCCGACCTCTCACTGGGCCAGCCCTTGGAGGCCGGTGACGCCGTGCGCGAGGCGTTCGCCAAGGCGGCTGCCGACACATTCCCCGGCCGCTTCGGCTACATGCCCAACTCCGGCTATCCGGCAGTGCGGGAACGCTGTGCCGCCGACGTGCAATCGGATGGCGTCACCGCCGCCTGCATCACCGTCACGTCGGGTGCAGCCGGTGCCATCGCCCTGGCACTACGAACTTTCGTCAGTGCCGGCGACACCATCGTGGCAACAGCTCCGTTCTTTCCCGAGTTCCGGCTCTACGCCGCAACGCTCGGCTCTCCGTTCGCTGTCGTTGCCACCAAAGACGGTGCCATCGACGCGGCCGCCATCGCCGAGGTGCTCGACGACAACACGGGTGCGCTGATTCTCAATTCCCCGTGCAATCCGTCAGGTCACGTCATCAGCGACGCGGAGTACTCCGCCGTCGCCACAGTCCTTGAGTCACATCGCCGCCGCACCGGGCGCGCAGTGCTCCTGATCGTTGACGAGGTCTACCGCCGCCTCCACTATCCGCCTGCCGCAGCAGCGGATCCGCTGAAGCACTGGGACAACACGGTGCTGGCGCGGTCCTTTTCCAAAGACCTCGGCGTCGCCGGTGAGCGAATCGGCTATCTCGTCATCCATCCATCGGTGGCAGCGGACACCACCGAGCGCGCCATCGAGATGTGCGCCCGCGCATTGGGCTTCGTCAACGCGCCGGCGACAGCGCAACGCGCCCTGCT
>JBEPVH010000233.1:0-4262 GCA_041691115.1 bacterium
CCGTCTCGAGGTTGTCATCTGCTGCGGTGCCGGTGGCGCCGGCAAGACGACAGCCGCCGCCGCTCTGGCGACGCGCATCGCCCAGGAATATGACAAGCGCGTGCTTGTGCTCACCATCGACCCGGCGCGACGCCTGGCGACGGCGCTCGGCATCGACGGCATCGACATCGAGCCCCGCGTCGTGCCCAAGGCACAACTGCGCCGTGCCGGTATCACTCTCAAGGGCGAACTGTCGGCTGCCATGCTGGACCGCAAGTCCGTGTGGGACCGCATGGTCGATCGCTACTCACCGTCGCGCGATGTCGCTGACAAGATCATGGCCAACCGGTTCTACGTGGGCATCTCGGATGCTTTTGTTGGATCCCATGAATTCATCGCCATGGAGGAGCTCTACGAGTTGCGCTCCGGCGGTGAATACGACTGCATCGTCGTGGACACACCACCGTCGCGCAACGCGCTGGACTTCCTCGAGGCGCCGACACGCTTCTCCGACTTCGTCGGCGGACGGCTGCTCTCCTGGCTGGCCGGTGGATCACATTTCGGATTTCGCGCCGTCAACTTCGCGGCACGGCCTGTCATGTCAATGGCGGACCGTCTTGTCGGCACCGACGTGCTCGATGAACTGGCCGAGTTTGTCGCCGAACTCCGCAACCTCACCAGCAACGTGCAAAAGCACGCACGCGACATCTACAGACTACTGCGCTCACCCGCCGTTGGCTTTGTCGTCGTGACCACGCTGGAGGGGCCGGCGTTTGCCGAGGCGGAGTACTTCGCCGCCAAGCTCCGCGAGTTCTCCATGCCGTTGCGCGCCGTCGTCGTCAATCGCACTCTTCCCGCTGTGTTCCGCGATGCCGCGGCAACCCGTGCCGCCACCTCACTGTCGGGTGACGAGGACCTCGCCAAATGGCTGGGCAAGCGTCTTGGGCAGACGGCCACGCATGAACAGCTGGCAGAAATCGGCGATCTCTTCCTGACGTATCACCGCATCGCTGACCGTGATCAGCGGCAGATGGCACGCCTCACCAAGCTCGGCAGAGTTCCGGTCGCCGAGATACCGCTCATCGTTGGCGACGTCACAGGACTTGAAGCACTCGTCAAGGTAGGCGCCGCCTTCTAATCAGGCGTACGAATCCGCCATCGTTTGGCGAGCCAGCCAGGCGCCGCCGTCATTGCAGGCGATGCGGATGCGCTCGCGCAGTGCGCTGAGCAACTCGTCGTACTGCCGCGCCTCGACACCATTGGCGGGGCGGAACGTGGCCATCTGGGCATGGTGCCAGGCGTCCTTGGGCTGCCCCAGGTCGACGTAGACGTTGGCGGTTTCGACATGTGCCCAGGCGCGCGCATTGGGCTCGCGGGCGTGCGTGGCGACGTCGTAGAGGCGCAGCGTTAGGCCGCGCGCCGCATGAATCTCGGCACGCGAGAATCCCTTGCGCATCTTTGCTGTGGCCAAGCGCAGATGGTGCCCGGCGCGGAGTGCCGCCTCGGGATCACCGAGAAAGGCGGCGCGCTGCTGGCGCCAGGCTTCGGCGAGGTCGGGAATGAGTGCTGCCGATGTGGCGCGCGCGGCGGCGCGGCGCAGAAGTTCGGGAATGACCTCGAAGGGGTCGTCGGGCATGGGATCCGTCACTGCCACGGCGAGGTGGCGGCGGATCTGCTCCGCGAGCTTGGGGTCGTGATGGGTAATGGGCATAGGGGCTAGGGCCCCCTTTCGCATCCACCGTAATCACCAGCAAGGGACAGCGGGCGGACATTGCCTGTGCTACGGGCGCTGGGTTTGCGGCATGCGGACCGCGATGCCACGAACAGTCATCTCCGGAGTGACGGGCGCCATCGTGACGACTGCCGCGTCGGCACCCAGTCGTCGCGTCACCTCGGTCGCCAGGTCGGGGTCCGAGGTGGTCACGACCACCTGATGACGGGCCGAGAGATCGCAGAGGAATTCCAGGGTCGCAGCGCGGCGTTGCGGGTCGGCCGAGAGCAGCGGCTCATCAAGAAACAGCGGCAGTGATTCACCGGAATCCGAGAGCACCTCGGCCAGCGCCAGCCGTAACAGCAGGGCTACCTGGTCACGGGTGCCATGCGACACCTGCTCCAGAGGCACCAAGTCGGGGCGCTCGCGACCACTGAGCGAGATGGCGAAGTGATCGGTGTCGACGTTGACCGACGTGTAGCGGCCGGCGGTGAGTTGCGCCAGACGGCCGGTGATCGATTCGGCAAGCCGGGGGGCCAGGTCGCGATGCACGCCGCGCGTTGAGGTCTCGATGAGTTCGATGGCGCGCTCCAGGGCTGCGCGCTGGCGCAACGCTCTGTCGCGGGCGCCGCGGCATGTCGTCAGCTCGTCCTCAAGGTCGGCGAGGTTGGGAAGCCCTTCCAGGCTGGCGCCGAGACGGCTGCGCAACTGGGCTGCCTGCAGCGACGCGGCTTCGGCGCGTGTGCGCGACGTCTCAACCTCGCGTTCGAGCCGGCTGAGTGCCGCCTCGTCGAGAGGTGCTGCCGTTGCCGCAGACGCGGGATCACCGCCGCGGAGCAGCAGATCGCGGCTGAGGCGGGCTGCCACCTCGGCGAGATGTCCATCGTCCTCGCGGCGCGGCCGCAGACCTGTCAGGTGGGCGAGCGCCACATCGTGGCGGCGACGCGACGCACACAGCACTGAGAAGGCGCTGACCGCTTCGTCGATGTCGCCGTCGCCGACGATGGGGCCAAGCCGGGTGCGCACCGACGCTGCCAGCATGGCCACATCACTGCGCGCCGCCTCGGCCGCCTCGGCGATCCCGGTGAGTGACGCCTCGGTGATGGCCAGGGCCGCGTCTTCGGTGAGCAGCAGGCGCCGCCTTGCCGACGCTTCGATGAGGGTATCGAGGATGTCGAGGTGGTCACCGGCGGTCACGAAGTCGATGTCATCGGACGCCTGACCAAGTCGTTCGACGGCGCGTTGCGCCCGGACGTTGATGTCAGAGATCTCGGCGGCAAGGCGGTCCATCTGGTCGCGCTGCTCGGCAGCTCTGACCTCCTGGCGCAGCAGGTCGTCATGCAGCGCGCGGAGTGCGGGCAGGCGCGTCGCCATGCGCTCCAGACCGATGTCGGAGGTATCGATGTCGGGGGACAGACGCAGCAGTTGGCGCCGAGCCGCGACAGCAGCGCCACCGGCGAACCAACCGGCGGCGAGCAGGGCCAGAGTGACGGCAAGGCCGACGCCGGCGACAACAGCGCCGAGGACTGTGTGCCGCGAGGCTCCCAGGAAGATCGCGCCTGCCATCGCTGTTGCTGCTGCCAACCCGGCAGCGCTGTTGGCGGTGCGGCTACGGCCTCTGTTGCGCGCCGCTGTGACCAGCGAGGCGACCGAATCGGCACCACCGATGCGAATGGCTCCCAACCCTGTGGCGGCGATCTCGCGACGCAGCGCATCGGCGCGCGCTGTGATACCCGCGGTATCACCGAGACGCTTGAGCTGGTCACGGGCGGCATCAAGCTCGGCGCCAAGACGGTTGCGCTCGTGAACTGTGGTGTCGCCGACGTCGGGGATGTCGCCCATCGCCGCCAGCCCGCTGGCGATCTCGTGGCGGCGCCGCTGCGCTGCATGCATCTCCGGGGCCGCTGCCTCCCAGCGCGCCGATGCCGCCGCGGCGGTGACCGCCGCCTGGCGCCATTCGCCGGCGAGAGCGATGACAACTGCCTCGTCCTCGATCCGCACGTTGGCGGCATGCGCAGTGAGCGCAACGGTGTTCTGCAGGTCGGCGACTTCAGCCGCTGCGCGCTGTGTTTCCAGTCTCTCGCTGCCCAGTGCCGCGAGACGGCCGACCAGCCAGGCGCGCTCACATTCGAGGCGCCGTGCAGCCGCAAGGTCGGCGATGGTCTCCAGTTCGCGCAACTGCTCCTGCTCGGCAGCGAAGGCATCGCCGCGGCGGCGGACCGCCTCAATGTCGCTCTCCAAGCGGCGGACCTGTGCTGTGGCAACTCCCAGGGGTGACTGCGACCGGCGTTCTGAGCCGACGCGGTCAAGCGCCGACTTGAGACGTGCAATGGCCTCGGCGGCTGTGGTACCGCGTCCCGAGTCGGCCAGGCGTTCAATCGCCTCCTGGAGGCCGCGCGCCCGCTGCTGCGCCGAGTCCGGGGCACCGGGGCGGAGTCCGTCATCGCCCAGCCAGGCGGTGGCGCAGAACACCTGCTCGTCGACACCGAGCACGTGGCGGCCCGGCGCCACAATACGTCCGGAGCGCATCGACGCGGTGATGTCGCCGCCGCCGAGTTCGACAACCTGTATG
>JBEPVH010000234.1:0-4255 GCA_041691115.1 bacterium
GCTGGCCCGTTCCGGGGCCGTCTACCCCGGGTGCAACGTGGAGAACGCCAGCTACCCGCTGGGCCTCTGTGCCGAGCGCACGGCGATCACATCGGCGGTCGCCGCCGAGGGTCCGTCCATGCGCATCGCCGAGATCGTCATCGTCACCGGCCGCGGCATCGTGGCGGCGCCCTGCGGAGCCTGCCGCCAGGTGATCAATGAGTTCGCCGACGACACGGCAATCACCATGCTCGGCGACGGGGGCCCGCTGCGCCTGACCCTTGCCGAACTCCTGCCCCATGCCTTCGGCCCTGCCGATCTGGAGCGCCGGGCGGACTGACGCGGCGCCGCCGGGTTCGTTATGGTTGCCCGCCATGCCTTCCAACCGCCCCAATCCCGCCGTCATCTCGTCGGGCCGCATGAGCCCCGAGAGGGCAGCCGCGGCCACCACCCTCTGGACGATTCAGTTCGATGTGCCGATGCACCAGGGGATGCAGACCGGGGCGCGGCTTTTCGAGTTCTACGCCGGGATGGATATCCAGCTGACTCGTTCGCCCGAGCCGGACGCCATCCGCGTGGTGGCCACAGGCAGCGGCCCCGAGCTGGCGCGCCTCATCGACTGGTGTGACGAGCTCTTCAAGGGCTGGCACGTCGACCTCCGCCAGGCCTTCTCGGGATCGGAATTCTTGGGCAATGACGGGCTCGGGCTCGGCTGATGAGGCGCGAGGAGGGGGACGGCATGGAGGTGTTCAGACCGGGCACCGCCCGGCGTACTCCTCCGGCGTCAGCGATCGTCTTCGACGGCGACGACACCCTCTGGGTCACCCAATGGCTCTACGACCAGGCCGAGCAGGAGACCCGCCTCATCGTCGAATCTGCGGGCCTGGACGGCTCGCGCTGGCAGGAAATCTGCCGCGAACGTGACCTCGCCAATGTCGCCCGCTTCGGCTTCAACTCGGGACGCTTCCCCACCTCGGTCGTGGCCGCCTACACCCAGCTCTGCGAGGAGGCCGTCGTTCCGGTCCAGCTCGACGTGGTCCGCGAACTCATGCAGGCCGCGTCCTCCATGTTCCGTCGCCGCGCCCCCCTCGTCAGCGGTGCCGCCGAGGTCCTCGAGGGTCTGCGGCCCAACCATCAGCTGATCCTCGTCACCAAGGGCGATGTACGGGTCCAGCAGAAGCGCATCCGCGATTCCGGGCTCGCCAAGTACTTCGATGCCATCTTCATCGTCCCCGAGAAGTCGGCGGACGTCTTCCGCAGGGTTTTGCGCGACGTCGGAGCGGATCCGGCCCAGTCATGGTCGGTCGGCAACTCCCTCCCCTCCGATGTGGCTCCTGCCATGGCAGTGGGGATGCGCGGCGTGTGGGTCGACGCCCATGTCTGGGAGTACGAGAAGCGCGACCCCGGCAAGGTGGCCGGCGACGTTCACAAGCTGGCCACGTTGCGTGGCCTGCCCGACCTGATGCGGCGTATCGCCGAGGGTCCAATGCGGCGTCATCAGAAACCCGGCGAGGACCGCGGCCTGAGCGCCTAAAACAGGCGAAACCCCTTATCGCGCAAAGGGTTGTTGGCGACAGCGGGGTGGGCTCGTGCAACGGCCTTGTAACGTTGACGGGTGCCACCGACAGCGCTGGATGCCTGATCGCATAAAACGTGACATACGCGTTGCGACGCCAGCATTCTTGGGCGCGGCGGCCGAGGACAATGATCAGGTGATGTCTGCGACCGAAAAAACTGCTGTAGAACCCTCCCTCTGGACCGATGCGGCCCTCGTCGAGGCAGCGCTGCCAACGCTGCGCAACGCCTGGCTGGAGGCAGCCGATCTGGCGCGCACGCGCAAGATGCCCGGCCTGCGGAACATCCTGGAAAGCCGTCTGGCGCGCGTCGCCCGCGAGCACGTCGCCACTGAGCCCGCACTTCTCGATATCGCCGGCGAGTGCCAGGCGATGGTCGCCGTTGTCGCCTCGGACCCCGTCGCCGACGAGATCGGCAGGCGCTTGCGCCGCGGTGTCTACGAGTACCTGCTGGCGATCGACGCACGGCGTCACTCGCAGGCGGACGTCGAAGAGTTCGCCCAGGCAGATCCCGCGATCTCGCCCTTCACCGGCAACTTCGCCGCCGTCGAGATCGAGTCGGTCCGCTCGGTGGTTGCCGAGCATCTGGCAGCGGGCCGCTATGCCGACTGCGCGGCTCTCCTGACTCGGATCACACAGCGCCAGCGCGGCCATGACCTCGCCGAGGTCGCATGTGCCGCAGGACGCGCCTGCCGCGCCGCCGGAGAGGTCCGCGCCGCAGCAGATTGCTTCCAGGCGTCATGCCTGGCTGATCCCGAATACGAGGACGCGACTCCCATCTCCCGGTAGTCGCCGCCCGTCCGTCCTTGAGCGCCCGACTCTGTCGGCGCGCGCCCGCTGAGGCATGTCGCTGATGGCGCTTTGGTATTCCTCGGCGCCGGGGCGTAACGCCCCCGACACCGGTGCGCGATCGTGCGACCCTAGCCTCGGAGATGTGACACGGCACCCGCCGCCGCGGTGGTCGACCACTCCGGCGGAACGTCTTGCAGCGGCACGGCGCGCTCTCAGTGCGCTGATCATGCTTCTGCTCGCCCTCGGCGCCGTTGCCGGGATCGGCGGCCCACGCACCGTGGCCAACGCCTCGTCGCCTACGTCCTGGGCGATCGTCGCCTCGCCCGATGGCAACCCTGTCCAGAACAACTACCTCAACGACGTCGCCTGTACGTCGACAACGTTCTGTGTGGCGGCCGGCTACTTCTCTACGGGCGTCCACGACCAGCCTCTCATCCTGCAATGGAACGGGGCCACATGGACAACGCCATCCATAACGGCGACAGCTATCAACGAGGACGATCACCTCAGCGCCGTGACGTGTCTCAGCCCCGCCGACTGCTGGGCCGTCGGCGACTACCTGACGACCAGCGGCACGCACCTGACGCTCGCCGAGCACTGGGATGGCTCGCTCTGGACACTGATGCCGAGCACCAACTTCTCGGCCCTCGAGGACAACTATCTGCGCGGTGTCTCGTGCATCAGCAGCAGCAACTGCTGGGCCGTCGGCATGCACACATCCGGTGGTGTGCTCCAGACTCTTGCCGAGCACTGGGACGGCGCCACGTGGTCACTGGCGGCGACGCCGAACCCGTCGGTCATATTCAATGAACTCAACGGCGTCGCGTGCTTCTCAGCTTCGGAGTGCATCGCCGTCGGCTCTCGCCTCGTGTCAGGGGTACGACAGACGCTCGTCCAACACTACACCCTCGGCTCTTGGACCCTCTCGGCATCGCCGAACAGCAGTTCCCTCCAGGACAACGTCCTCACGTCGGTGTCATGCCCCGGATCGTTCACCTGCTGGATGGCAGGGCATCACTCGGGGATCAACGAGCACAACCTCGTGGTCAGATGGAAGGTCGCCGGCAACATCGGCGGCATCGATCCGTCGCCACAGGCCGGCTCCGGCGACGACAACTATCTGCAGGCAATCGACTGCACGACGCTGATCTGGTGCCAGGCAGCAGGTCACTATCAGTCCACCAACGATCGCAACCTCGTCCTCTCAGCGGCCGGCGTTGCATTGACGGTTGCCAATACAGCCGACACAAGTCCCGGCAACAGCGATGACCTCAACGGTGTCAGCTGCCCCATCACGGGGTTTTGCTTCGCCGCCGGCAGCACGTTGGCGGGCGGCACCTCGCACACTCTCATCCTGCGATACGTTCAGGCAGGTACCACTCCGAGCGTCGGACTGACTTCGTCGGCCAATCCCGCCACGTATACCCAGAGCATCACGCTGACGGCAACCGTCACGCCCATTGCTCCGCTACCGACAGGGACGATCACGTTCTACGACGCCACGACAGCGATCGGTGCGTGCACCAACGTCGCAGTCGACGGGAGTGGCGTTGCCACATGTACCGGAGTGCCCTTCTCGGCAGGCAACCATGATGTGAGCGCCGTCTACTCCGGCGATGCCACGTATGAATCCGCGTCATCTCTCGGTCTGCAGCAAGCGGTTACTCAGGGCACTCCAGCGCTGTCTGCGCCCATCGCAACGGTGGAGCCGGCCGTGTCGGGACAGACGGACGTGTTCAGCGTCGGCGTCACCGGGCTCGGTGCAACCCCGACGGGATCCGCCGATTTTTACGTCGACTCGGTCCTGGCGGGCACGGCGCCACTCGATGGCTCGGGCAACGCCGCGTTCACCGCACCGGGTGAACTTGTCGGGTCCCACGTCGTATACGCCATCTACTCGGGTGACGGCA
>JBEPVH010000235.1:0-4246 GCA_041691115.1 bacterium
CGAGGAGATGATGGACAAGTTGCGGCGTCGCCGCCAGCAACATCTGGAACAGTTCAACCTCAACTCCGTCTTCGACAACATGACCGAGCGCCTCGACAAGGTGATGCGGCTGGAGCGACAGGGCATCAAGCAGCGCCTCAGCGACGCCGCCGGGACCGACGGCGAGTCGCTGCTGAAGCGCGTGGCGGCGCAACGCGAGCAGACCCTCGACGCAATACCCCTGGAGCCGTCAGCTGCGATACGGGCGCTGCGCGACTACGAGTTTCTCGACGCGGCTGCTGAGACCGAATTCAACGCGCTGGTCGAGGAGATCCGCGCCTCGGTGACGGACGCCTATGTGGCGCAGATCGCCGGCGGCATCCGCGCCACCACACCCGAGGATCTGTCGCGGTTGCGCGACATGGCCCGGGCTCTCAATGCGCTCGTACGTCGCCGTCTTGAAGGCGTGCCCGAGCCGCAGTTGCAGGCGGAGTACGAAGCGTTCAAGACCGAATTCGCTGACATTTTCCCCAATGCGCCGGCGACCCTTGATGAATTTCTTGAGCAACTGCAACAGCAGATGGCCCAGATGGACTCGCTGATGCAGTCGCTGCCGGAGGATGCACGCCGCGAGCTGGAGAACCTCGCCTCTGAAATGTTCGGCGATGACGGCCTGCAGAACGATCTGGCTGCACTCATGGCATCCCTCGAGATGCTGTCACCGAGGGCGCGCCTCGGCTCGCGCTATTCCTTCTTCGGCGATGAGCAAGTGACCCTCGACGGCGCCATGCAACTGATGAATGAGCTGCAGTCCATGGAGCAACTCGAGCGTCGCCTTCGCGATGTCTATCGTGGTGAACGGCTGGATGCCGCTACACGCGATTCGGTGCGCGATCTTCTCGGCGACGATGCTGCCAATGATCTTGATCGCATTACGGAGATGACCCGCCGCCTCGAGGAGAAGGGCCTTGTCGAACGGACCGATGAGGGACTGCACCTCACTGCACGAGGCATGCGCCGCATCGGCCAGAAGGCGCTGACGGACATCTTCAGCAAACTGGTCCGCAGCCGCCTCGGAGATCACGGAGTCCATCGCCGCGGCGCCGGCGGCGAACGATCCGACGACTCGCGTCCGTATGAGTTCGGCGATGCGTTCGACCTCGATGTCTCCGCGACAGTGATGAACGGGGTGCGCCGCCGCGCCGCTCAGGGCAGTACTGCACACGCACTCGACGCCGCGGACTTTGATGTGTACGACACTGAGGCGCAGAGTCGCGCCGCCACCGTCCTGCTGCTCGATATGAGCCGCAGCATGCCGCTACGGGGTTATTTCTACGCAGCCAAGAAGGTGGCGATGGCGTTGGACACTCTGATCCGTACGCAGTTCCCGCGCGACTCCTTGCACATCGTCGGATTCTCGGATTACGCCCGCGAGATCCAGCCATCGGCCTTGCCGCAACTGTCCGTCAACGAGTACGTCTACGGCACCAACCTGCAGCATGGGCTGATGATGGCGCGCCGCCTGCTGGCACAGCATCCCGGCTCGACAAAGCAGATCATCATCGTCTCCGACGGTGAACCGACGGCGCATATTGAGGGCGGCCGTGCCGTCTTCTTCTACCCGCCGCTGCCCGAGACATTTGAGAAGACACTTGTCGAAGTGCGACGCTGCACCCGCCAGGACATCGTTATCAACACCTTTATGCTCGAGTCCAATCGCTATCTGGTGGACTTCGTCAATCAGATGACGCGCCTCAACCGGGGACGAGCCTTCTTCATCTCACCGGACCGCCTGGGTGACTACGTCCTGGTGGACTACGTGACGGCCCGGCGCCGCGGCCACGCCGCATAGCGGACGACCTTCATCGCACACTTGGCTCATGGCCCCGCAGATGAGCCGTGAAGAGTTCGCTCAACGCTTGCACACACAGTTGATCTCGCGCTATCGCGACGTCTCGGTGAGCGTCGACGAGGCCCGGTTCGCGTTGCGCATCGAGGCGCAGGGCATTGACACGGCGCTGCCGCTGACCCCTCTCTACAACGCCTGTGAACGAAAGCCTGCCGAGGTCGCGTCCCTCATTGCCAGTTTCGTCGCCGACGTGGAGACCCGGCTCACCCCCACCGACGGCGTGTCGTTCGCGCTGAGCAGAGTTCTCTGGTGCGTGCGCTCCGAGCGCTACCTCGGTGATCTCAGCCGCAGCGCCGAACTGCTGCAGCGGCCTCTCGGTGGCGACCTTGTCGCCTTCGTTGCCGAGGCTCTGCCGGGATCGTTGATGCGCGGCATCCCGCAATCCACGTGGCGTGAGGCCGGCCATGACGACGATGCCGTGCGCCATGCCGCCGACACCGCGACGACGGCGCGGTTCGAGAACGTTGTGGAGCGTGTCGCAGCGGCCGACCGTATCCCTGCCGACGGCTGGCGCCTGGCGAGCGACGTGCTCTTCCAGGGCTCGGTCCTGGTGGATCCGGCCGTGCTCCGTGCGTTTAGTGAACGCGCAGGCGGCGACGTACTGTTCTGCAACCCCGATCGCAGTGTGGTCCTGGCATTACCGGCAGCACTGCCGTCTGCCCGGCACTTCACGATGCGCGCCGTGCGGGAGTGGCGTGAGGCCATGAACCCCGTGTCGCGCGATCTCTACATCTCTGACGGGAGCAGCCTCAGAGCACTGCCACGGCGACGCGGCAACCTGATGCCATGGCTGGCCGAGTAGTCAGCCGCCGGCGCTGATACGGCGCGGACGCATTGCCTCGAGACGCGCCTCGCGCTCGGCAGCGACGGACGTGAGCACCGCCACCGCGGCGGCACCGAGAACTCCGGCGCCGAGACGCAGAGCACCACGCAGCACTGTCGCCTGAGAGCCTGCGCCGGGGAGTGCGGGCCCCTGCCCAAACCACATGGTGACCGCTGTCTGCGAGGTGGTCTCACCATCGCGGCGGCTGCGGCTGCGCTCCACGCGGATGGCGGCAGGCTGCACGCCCGCAGGCAGAGCCACACCGGCAATATGACGCGTCGGAGCACGCCGTGCGACGGCAGTGGCGGCGCTGCTGAAACGCTGCGCCAACGAGGGGGCTGTGGAGGTGAGCGACATCGCCATGGCGCGAAAGCATAGCCTTGTGCCATGAGCGGGCCATCGCCGAACGACCGAATCGAGGCCTGTGTACTCGGCGCCCTTGCCGGTGACGAGGCTCTGGCCGCCGACCTGATCGCGGCCATCGAGTGCCTCGTCGAGACCGGCGGCCTCGACGAGGACGCGTTGCGAGCAGCAGGCCTCGGCGTGCAGCCCCCCGGTGGACCGGGCGGCATCGGCGTACGCACGCTTGCCTACGCCCTGCTGACGCCGCTGGACAGACCGCGGCTGCGCCGTGGTGCCTATCGCTGTGCTGCCGTCGGGGCGGTCGATGAGGGATCTGCCATCGCCGCCGTCGCGACAGCAGTGATCGCGTCTGATCTTGGCAGGGGATTCGACCTCGAGCAGGCACTCATCCGTTGCCATCAGACCCTTCTCGAAGAGGCCCCCACGGCGCTTCTCACCCGGCTGCGGCCGCTTGAGGATGAGGCGCCGCTATCGGGTGATGCCGACCCCACCATGGCGCTGCAACTTGCGATCACCGCCCTCAACCGTGCCAGCGGCATCGACGCCGTCGCCGCGGTGCTGGCAGGCGACGCTACCGCCACCTCGCGAACCCTGGCAGGAGCCTTGGCGGGAATCCGCGACGGCTTCGAGGGATGGGACGCCTCAGCAATCGTGGCCCATCCGCTTCGCGACCGCGCCCGTGCCGCCGCCGCCTTGCTGGTGAGCGCTGCCACACCCGCCACCGCCGCGGCGCAGTCCTAGAATCCAGCCCTCATGCAGGAAACACCCCAGCCGGGCCGCCGAATTCGCATCCTGACCGCCAAGGTCGGCCTCGATGGCCATGACCGCGGCATCAAGGTGATCTCCCGGGCACTGCGCGATGCCGGCGTCGAGGTCGTCTACACAGGCCTCCACCAGACCCCCGATATGGTGGTGGACGCCGCCATCCAGGAGGACGTCGACGGAATCGGCATCTCGATCCTGTCGGGCGCCCACATGACCCTGTTCCCGGAGATCATCCGCCTGCTCCGCGAGCGCGGCGCCCCCGACATCGTGGTTTTCGGCGGCGGCATCATCCCCGACGCCGACGTCGCCGAACTCAGCAAGCTGGGCGTCGACAAGGTGTTCACGCCTGGCACATCCCTGGACGAGGCGGTGGCCTACGTGCGCACACGGTTCGCCTCCCCCTCTCC
>JBEPVH010000236.1:0-4246 GCA_041691115.1 bacterium
GTGGCCTGGCCGGTCATGATGATGTTCATGGCCGCTTCGGCCTCTTCGGCGCTCTGCGGGACTCCTGCGCCCAGAAGTAGAGGGGTGGTACGCCCGGAGGGACTTGAACCCCCGCTCCCGGCTTCGGAGGCCGGTGCTCTATCCAACTGAGCTACGGGCGCACGACGCGCTGCCAGACGAGTATGGCGCACCCTGCGTCCCGCCCGTAGCTAAATCGGCGTTCAGTCGATGTCATCTTCGAACGGGATCATCAGCGTGTCCTGGATGTCGTACAGCGCTTCCATCCAATCCGCGATCGCCACATCATCGATGCCGCGGTCCACAGCAGTGTGGTTCTCGGCCGCGAGGAAACTGACGACGCGTGCTTGAAGATCCAACGGAATCTCGCCTTCTTCAGCAAGATTGAGCATCTCGAACTCGTTGAGGAGTTCGTCGATGTACCGGATCTTGTTCCGTCGGGCGTACCTGGCGACACGCTCGGCCTCGTAGAGTTCTTCCAACTCTCCGATGACTACACAAGTTTCTTCGATCATCCTTCCATTCCTGAGACGTCTTCACGTCGTGGTCTAATCCGCCCAAGAACCCATCGGGCCCGTTATTCCCCCTGGGCCCATCCCCCGTTACCTACGCGTCTTCCGTGACAGCGCTTTCCTCCTCCACCTACGCCCGTCTGGTGCGTGAATGCCGCACCACATTGGACTCGTTCGACCTCGTTGTTCTGCCGCGCACACCGTCCACACAGGACCGCGTACGCGAGGCGGCGCGTGCCGGAGCAGCGCCGGGATATTGCGTTGTTGCAGCCGAGCAAACCGCGGGACGCGGCCGCCAGGGACGACGCTGGACGGCGCCACCGGATACGGCTCTGCTGATGTCCATCCTTGTCGACGCCGGCGACCATGTCAGCGGCGCACCGCTGGCCGCGGGCGTCGCGGTGTGCGATGCCGTGCGCCACCTGGGTGCAACCGCTGCACTGAAGTGGCCCAACGACGTGCTGGTCGACGGCAGCAAACTGGCGGGCATCCTCGCCGAGGTCGAGCCCGGCGCCGCTGCGGGCACCGTAGTAGTCGGCATCGGCGTGAATCTCACGAATGCGGCGCTGCCCCACGGCGTCGTCGCGACGTCGCTCGAGGCGTGCGGCGTGACTGCCACGTGGGACGCGCTGCTGGCGATTCTCGTGCCCCGTCTGGAGGCGACGATGACGCTGTTGCGGCGCGACGGTGTTGCGGCGATTGCAGCAGCGTGGCGCGAGCGCGCGACAGGTCTGGGAGTGCCCATCCGGGCGACGACGCCGACCGGAGACGTGACGGGTGTTGCCGCAGGAATCGACGACGACGGAGCACTGCTCGTCGACACCGACGACGGCCGAATCCGCCTGTTCGCGGGTGATGTCCACATCACTCGCTGAGGCGGCAGGTCACCGTTGGCGACCACCCCTTCCACAACCGCCCCCTCTCGGAGCGTCCCCCACTTCACGGACCGAGCCTAGAACTGAAACGCGGACATTGGACGGACAATGCCGCGCCCTGCGTAACCATTCGCGAAGTCAAGAAAAAGACAAACGCACCACACGCTTCTCGTGCGTGTGGTGCGTTAGCGTCATTTCCCCGACGCTGTCAGGGATTTGGTCAGGAAACCGTGATGGTTCCCTTCATGCCGGGCGCATGGAACGAGCACTTGTACGCGAACGTTCCGGGGGCCGTGAACTTCACGTCCCACGTGTCGCCACCAGCCATGGTTCCCGAGCTGACAACGCCGGTGGAATCAGTGTCGAACTTGACGTTGTGGGCGGCGGTGCCGGAGTTGGTGAAGTGAATGACGTCATTGACCTTCGCGGTCACATCGCCGTTCTCGAATGCCAGAGCATCCGTCTCTTTGACGGTCACCACAGGAGTGCCTGGGAGCGTCTTGGCGCCGGTGCCGGCGATCCCGCCGCCGCCCGCTGCGGTGGTGGCATTGGGGTCACCGTTGCCGCATCCGGCGACGGCGATGGTCACGGCGATGGCGAGTGCGGCACCGAGCGAACGATGACCTGTCATGCGAGCTATTCCCCCGCGGCCGTGGCCGCCTGTGGCCTGCGATTCGAGACCGATCCTAGGTGAAAGAGGACCCGGGACCGGCACGGCGCCGGCCCCGGAATCCTGCATCTCCGTCTAAGAGACGGTGATCGTCCCCGTCATGCCGGGGGCGTGGAAGGTGCACTTGTAGGCGTACGTGCCGGCGGCTGTGAACTTGACGTCCCAGGTGTCGCCCGCGGCCATGGTTCCGGAGCTGACGACTGCGTTGGAGTCGTTGTCGAACTTGACGTTGTGAGTGGCGCTGCCGCTGTTGGTGAAGTGGATGACATCGCCGACCTTGGCGGTGACTGTGCCGTTCTCGAATGCGAGGGCATCCGTCTCCTTGACGGTGGCGACGGGCGTCCCGGCGAGAGTCTTGGCGCCGGTTCCGGCAATGCCACCTGTGGCAGCCGACGGCGACGTCGTGGTACCGCTGTCGCAGCCGCTGGCGGCGAAAGTTGCGACAAGGGCGAGGACGGCGACGATCGGGCGGCGATAGTTCATCTGGATGGATCCCCCTGCCGCGCCCACGACGCGGCGAACCGGCCGGTTGTTTGCGCCCCGATCCTAGGCGATGGGGGTGGCGGAACCGCTGTCAGGCGAGCGCGCGCCGGGCTGCCGCCTCATCCTCATCCGGATCGCCGAGAAGGCGCAGGAAGATGGGCACGATGGCGGCGAAATAGATGAGGTTGCCGAGGCCCAGCATGATCACGCCGGCGATCTGCTGGTCTCCCACCGCGGAGATGCCCCAGATACGCGGCGCCGCCGCATAGAACGGGTACATCGCGTGCGGCGCCATCACGAAGATGAATCCAAGCAGCGTAGGCGGCACGCCCGCCACGACGAGCATTGCAATCTTGGTGAGGCCTGAGATGTCACCGAAGCCCCACTCCGTTCCGCGCAGCGGATCAACGATGGACCACCAGAAAACAAAGCCTGTGGCGACGAACATCATGTGTTCGAGGATGTGCAGCGGCAGTACCGTCAGCGTGCTCTGGTAGAGCGACGGCACGTGCCACGTGAGCATGACGGCGTTGAAGATGAAGCAGGCCATCCACGGTCGCGTGATGAATAGCCAAACGCGGCGCACGCGCGGTGAGCCGCCGGGTAGCCGTGCACCGGCGATACCGAGAAGCACCAGGGGCGGCGCCACCATCATCAGCAGCAGGTGCTGAACCATGTGGATCCAGAAGAAGAATTCGTCGCCGCCACGGTCGACAGGCGAATCGAGCGCCACGATGAACGTGATGACGCCGGCACCGAACAGCCATGTTCGCATTCGTGGTGACAGCATCCATGCGCTGACATCATCAGCGCGGCCGATGATGCCGCGGCGTCGCGCCACGACATAGAGCGCGAGAATGACCGCGAGCCCGGCGTTGACGGTGGGCTCGATGTCCCAGTCGGTGAGACCGAGCGACGCGGTCCCCATGATTGGCTACTCGGGCAGTTCGAGGTATTCGCTGCGCGCTGCGCGAATCCACACCACGAGCGTGGTCACGAACCAGACAAGGCCCACGATCCAGACAGCGGGATGCACGAGGAATCCGGCAAACGTCATTGCCATCGAGGCCGAGAAGCTCAGCGGGATCCAGCTGTTGGGGGGCATGTGGATCTCGTCGTGGCCGTGCGCGGAGTCACTCATCTCTCAGTCCTACTTGGAGCCGACGACAACGTTGAGATAGAACGTGGCCCAGGCGAAGCTGAATCCAAGAAGGAGGATGATCAGCACGAAGAGTGCGCGTCCCCACCGCATGTTGGCTCTTGCCAGCTTCCTATCCACGAACCACCTCCAGAGCTCAGCCGGTGATGACGGCGTCAGCCGCCATGACCGCGAAGAGCAGGGCCAGATACAGCAGCGAATAGTAGTAGAGGCGGCGCGCGCCTCGCGCTGACGGCCGCCGGATGACCTTGACGGCGCCGTAGATGAAGAGTCCGTTGAGGATTACGTCGCCCACCAGGTACGTCACTCCGAAGGAACGCGTCACAAACGGCAGGAGGGTCACGGCACCCAAGAGGATCGTGTAGAGAAGGATGTTCTCGTGGGTGAAACGCTCGCCGGCGACCACGGGGAGCATCGGCACATTGGCATTCGCATAGTCGCGCCGGATGAGCAGCGACAGGGCCCAGAAGTGGGGCGGCGTCCAGTAGAAGACGATGGCGAAGAGGAAGACGGCTTCGATGGACAGTCC
>JBEPVH010000237.1:0-4245 GCA_041691115.1 bacterium
CGCTGGAGCTTGTCCGACGTGGCCACGATGATGTCGTGCGCCAGCCCGTGGCGTGTGGCGCGGTAGGCAAGGCGCTCGATGACGTGGTCAGCGGTTGCCGAGGCCGTGCCGTAGCGGACGGTGATGCCGTCGACCTTGTCGATCTGCTCAGCGCCCTGGCGGCTGTGTGAGTCGAAGACGACGGTGACGTCGACGCCCGTTGTTGCGGCGTACTCCGAGAGAGCGCTCACCAGTTTCTTGCGCGCATCGTCGAGACGGCCCGCATCCATGAGAGGCCGCATCGTCGGCCACGCATGCAGCGCGTTGTAGCCGTCGACGATGAGGGCACGCATCAGCGCTTGGTGAAGCCGCGCTGGCGCGCTGCCTCGTACATCAGGATCGATCCGGCGACAGTCGCGTTGAGCGACGAGACCGCACCCGCCATGGGGATGGAGACGACAGCATCGCAGTGGCGCTTGGTCAGCGCTCGCATGCCTTCGCCTTCAGCACCGACGACGATGGCGAGGGGAGTTGTGTAATCGAATTTGTCGTAGCGGGTGTCACCGTCGGCGGCGAGACCGACGCGCCAGATGCCCGCTTCGCCGAGTTGCTGCAACGTGTTAACGATGTTGGTGACGACGGCGACAGCGACATGTTCTGTCGCTCCGGCCGCTGCCTTGGCCACCGCGGGTGTCACCCCTGCGGCGCGGTGCTTGGGGATGATGATGCCGTCGACGCCGACAGCATCCGCCGTGCGCGTGAGCGCACCCAGGTTGTGCGGGTCCTGGATGCCGTCCAGGACCAGGAGCAGTTCCGGCGATTTGGCACGCGCCAGGAGTTGTTCCAGTTGCAGAGGCGCCTTGGAATGGAAGTAGCCGGCGATGCCCTGGTGATGCTCCGAATGGGAGATGTCGTCCAGGCGGCGGCGCGGGGATTCCTCGACGCTGATCCCGGCCGCATTGGCGAGACCGAGGATCTCCTGGAGGCGCGGCTCGTCGCGAACGCCTGCGGCGATGACCAATTTGCGTGCCTGGCGGCCTGCCCGCAGTGCCTCGAGCACGGGGTTGCGGCCGTAGAGGATGTCCACGCCGGTTCAGTATGGGGACGAGGCGGCTCTTGGTGTCAGGCGGCTAGAGGTCGAGCGCCATCGCAGGGCGGCGCACTGCGGGTGCCTGGCGGGCGCTGACGATGCTCCGCGAGGCGGCAGCGACGAGCACGCGGCGGGTGGACGGGGCGTCGAAGCCACCGGAATCGGAGCTGTCGATGGCGCAGATGGCGGGGCCGCCATCCGTCGGGATCGCGCAGGTCTCCGCAGCGGGGCCGCTGTCGACTGCGGCGGCGGCGACGATCGGGGCCACGTCAGGAGCGACGACAGAGACTGAGGCGGGGCCTTCGGTCTCGACGGCGGGTGCTTCCTTGGATTCGCGCTCGAAGCGCTTGGCGAGCGCCTTGAACGGCACCTCGATGCGGGTGCGGGCACGAACGGTGGAGCCGGCGGCGAGGCCACCGGTGCGCCCGGCAAGATGGGCAACGCCCCCAACTGCCCAGGTGGCGCCCTTGAGGCCACCGGTCACGATGGCGCTAACACCACGCACAACCAGGCCGGCGCCGATGCCGATGCCCATGGCGGTGACGGAGAGGCCGGCGACTGCGCCGCGGCGGGCGGAGAGATCGCGTGAGAGCACGCCGCCCACGGCGCCGGCGATGCCGCCACCGATGGCGCCGAGAACTCCGGCTGCGAGTGCGAAGGCCATGATCCCGGCGGCTGCCGCCGTGATGCCGACCGTGGCGACGGCGGCTACAGCGGAGATGGGAAGCGTCAGGACAGTACCGACGGTCTTCGAGGAGTTGACGTAGCCCTTGCCCATCGCGCGGTCAGCGGGGTCTTCGGGAACGTTCTCGGGATCGATCTCAAGCCGTGGCACGAAGTGCGGTGTCACATAGTCGGCAACGGTGTGGGGGATGAGCGCGTCGACCATTTCCCGGCCGTTGACGCCACCCAGATTGATGCGCGTGAGATCGATGTCCATAGCCGCGCAACGGTAGTCGCTGGAACTCGGACATTGCACGGACAACTACCGTGGTCAGAGCAGTTAGAACGTGGTCAGATGTCCCACATCGCCGCCATCAGCCAGAAGGCCACGGTTGCGATGACGATCACGGCGGCGACAACTCCGGTGGCTTCGTTGGACGCTCGATACCGCGTCCCGTCGCCAGGGGCAACGCTGCGCAAACGTCGGCGGGCTACGACGAAGAGGATGATCCCGGCGAGGCACACAGGCGATGCACCGGCCAAGCCCTGTGTGCGCCACGCCACAACGGCAGCAACCAGCGCTCCGAACTGGGCAGCGATCGCAACTCCCGCGCGGTCCGCACGAGCCTTATCGGGGATGCCGGCCTGGTCGATCGCCATGTGTTGGAACGCTGGACACCGCGAAAGGACAGCGGGCGCCCAAACCTGGCTCGGTCAGGCGCGCTTCCAGCGTTGGCCCTGGGCTGTGTCCTCGACGGCGATGCCGCGGGACGCAAGTTCGTCGCGCAGCCGGTCCGACGTGGCGAAGTCGCGGGCGTCGCGGGCTGCCTGACGTTCGCCGAGGAGGCGTTCGTCGTCCTCGGCCAGCGGTGCCGACCGCTCGCGCTTCACGAGATCGAGGATGCCGAGGACGTCGTCGACGGTTGCGATGAACCCCTGGAGTTGCAACTGCGTGGCGGCGTCGACGGCATCGAGCGTGTCGAGGACGCGGTTGATGTCGCGCAGTGCTGTGAAGACGGCACCCATGGCCTCGGGCAGGTTGAGGTCGTCGTCCAAAGCTTCAGCGAATGCCGTTGATGCAGCGGCTATTCCATCGCTGATCTCTTCCGAAGCGGCGCCGGTGGTGGCGAGTGCCGTAATGCGGTCGTTGAAGGCGACGAGCTTGTCGACATTCTCAGTCGCCATGTGCAGCGAGTCGTCGCTGTAGTTGAGGACCTTGTTGTATTTCACCGTCGCAGCCAGCAGGTAGCGGACTGCCGAAGGACGCACGTCGGTCTTCTCAAGGATCTCGTGCAATGTGAAGTAGTTGCCGAGGCGCTTGGCCATCTTGTCGCCGCCGATGCGCAGATGTTCGGAGTGCGCCCACAACTTCACGAACGGCTTGCCGGTGGCGGCTTCGGACTGCGCGATCTCGTTCTCGTGGTGCGGGAAGATGTTGTCGACGCCGCCGCAGTGGATGTCGATCTGTTCGCCGAGCAACGTCATCGACATGGCGGAGCATTCGATGTGCCATCCCGGATGGCCGCGGCCGAGGCGGGTGTCCCAGCCGATCTCCTCGGGGCCGACGTTCTTCCAGAGGGCGAAGTCGCGGACGTCCTCCTTGTCGTAGTCGTCGGCGTCGATGCGGCCGGATGCGCCGGTGGACAGCTCGCGGGCGTGCGCTCCGGAGAGGCGGCCGTACTGCGGGAATGCGGAGAGACGGAAGTAGACGGAGCCCTCGCTGCGGTAGGCGGCGCCCTTCTCTTCGAGCTTGTCGATGAGGTCGAGCATCTGGTCGATGTACTGCGTCGCCTGCGGGTAGTGGTGGGCGCGGCGTATGCCGAGAGCGTCGACGTCCTCGAAGAAACCGGCGATCCAAGGGGCCGTCTCCTCGTCCAGTGTCACGCCGTGTTCGGTGGCGTTCTTGATGAGGCGGTCGTCGACGTCGGTGAGATTCATGACGTGCGTCACCTTGTCGAAGCGGCGCTCCAACCAGCGGCGCAGCACGTCCTCGAAGACGAAGGTGCGGAAGTTGCCGATGTGGGCCCGGGCGTACACGGTCGGGCCGCAGGTGTAGATCTTCACGTGACCCGGTTCGTTGGTCTCAACCTCGCGGAGGCTGCGGGTCATCGTGTCGAAGAGGCGCATTCCCATCGCGGGATTATCCGCGAGCCGCGTCAGTTGAGCGAGGCGCCCGGCTCAGAGGGACGTGAGGAGTGCCACGGCGGTGGCAGCGACGCCCTCACCGCGGCCGGCGAAGCCCATGCCTTCGGTGGTCGTGGCGGTGACCACGATGCGAGAGGCGTCGACGCCCAGTGCTTCCGCCATCGCTGTCGACATGGCTTTGACGTGGGGGCTCAGGCGGGGCTCCTCGGCGATGGCGACGACCTGGGCGGATTCCAGGGCAAACCCGGCATCGGCGATCTTGCCGGCGATCTCGGTGAGCAGCGCGTTGCCTGAGAAGTCCTTCCACTTGGGATCGGTGTTGGGGAAGTGCTGGCCCAGGTCGCCCAGACCGGCTCCACCCAGCAGGG
>JBEPVH010000238.1:0-4223 GCA_041691115.1 bacterium
CTCGGATTCACGGCGGAGCAGACCGCGCGCGAGGTCCAGCGCTGCCTCAACTGCGACGTGCAGACAGTCTTCGAGGCGCCGCTGTGCATCGAGTGCGATGCCTGCATCGACATCTGTCCGGTGGAGTGCCTGACGATCGCGCCCGACGGTTCGGCAGCCGAGATCGCTGCGTCACTAACCACCCCCGCCACCAATCCTGATCAGGCGCTGTATGCCTCGGCACCGTTGCCGCAGACAGCCCGGCTGATGCTCAAAGACGAGAACCTGTGTGTGCACTGCGGGCTATGCGCCGAGCGCTGCCCCACGTCGGCATGGGACATGCAGCGTTTCGATCTCAAGATCCCCTACGCGCTCACGGCCATCGAGCCTGCGGCAGCGCGGTAGAGTGCGCCCGTGACAACCGAGGCGCCCACTGCCGTCCGCGTCAACGACTTCGCCGTCAAGCTCGCCAACGTCAACGGCACGGGCTCGGCAAGCGCCAACGGTCTCCTCATGCAGGCGATTTTCCGCATGGGCATTCCGGTATCGGGCAAGAACCTCTTTCCCTCGAACATCCAGGGTCTGCCGACGTGGTACGAGATCCGCGTCAACGGCGACGGCCACACGGCACGTGCCCTCGACTACGACCTCATGGTGGCGATGAACGCGCAGACGTACGCGCGCGACATCAAGGAGGTGCGTAAGGGCGGATTCGTCCTCTACGACTCGTCGTGGCCGCTCGACGAGGACCTGGTGCGTCACGACGTCACCTTCCTCGGAGTGCCGCTCGCTGAGATGTGCAACGCGGCATTCCGTTCGCCTCGCGAGCGCATCCTTATGAAGAACATCGCCTACGCGGGGGCGCTGGCGGCTGCTCTCGATCTCGACATGGAGATCGTCGAGACGCTGCTGGGGGAAAAATTCGCCGGCAAGGAGAAGCTGCGCGCTTCCAACAACACAGCCCTGCGGCTTGGCTACGACTATGCCAAAGCCAATTTCCCGACGTTGCCGTTTCGCCTCGAGAAGATGGACGCCACCAAGGACTCAATCCTCATCGACGGCAACACGGCGACGGCCCTCGGCTGCCTCTACGCCGGTGCGACAGTCGCTGCCTGGTATCCGATCACGCCATCGACGTCGGTCATGGATGCCTTCACGCGCTTCTGCCAGAAGTACCGCAAGGACCCCGAAACCGGTGCCAACAACTTCCTGATCCTCCAGGCTGAGGATGAGCTGGCCGCCATCGGCATGGTCATCGGTGCTTCCTGGAACGGAGCCCGTGCCTTCACGTCGACGTCAGGGCCCGGCATCTCACTGATGAATGAACTGCTCGGCCTGGCGTATTACGCCGAGGTTCCTGCTGTCGTCATTGATGTGCAACGCACGGGACCGTCGACGGGTATGCCGACGCGCACCCAGCAGGCCGACCTGCTGTCGTGTGCTTACGCATCGCACGGCGACACCAAGCACATTCTGCTGCTGCCCGCCAACCCCGCTGAGTGCTTCGAATTCGCCGTGCAGGCCTTTGATATCGCCGAGCACTTCCAGACGCCCGTCCTCATGCTCTCCGACCTCGACATTGGCATGAACGACTGGGTGGTGCCGCGTCTGACATGGGACGACGCGCGCGTTCCCGATCGCGGCCGTGTTCTGACCGCCGCCGATCTCGAGAAGCTGCCCGTTTATCACCGCTACAACAACGAGGATGCCGACCATGTGGCGGCGCGGACGCTGCCTGGCGTCGATCCTCGCGGTGCCTTCTTTACCCGCGGATCGGGGCACACCAAGACGGGCGCCTACACCGAGATCCCCGATGAATACCAGGAGGTCGTCGATCGCCTGGCCCGCAAGCACGCTGCCGCTGCAACACACGTGCCGGCTCCGGTGATCGAGCGATCCGAGGGTGCGTCGATCGGTCTGCTGACCATTGGCGGCTGCGACCTTGCCGTCCGCGAGGCAATCGATATCCTCGACGAGAAGAACATTGCCTGTGGCTATCTGCGAGTTCGCGGATTTCCCTTCGCCGCATCGGTGGCAGCCTTCATCGCCGAGCACGACGTCGTCTACGTCGTCGAACAGAATCGCGACGCGCAACTGCGCTCTTTGCTGATTCTTGAGGCGGGTGCCGATCCGTCGCACCTGCGCTCCATCCGCACCTACGGCGGTTTCCCTCTGTCGGCACAGTCAGTCGTTGAGGCAGTGATTGCGGGGGCTGCACGCTAATGCCCTCGATCGTCAAGCCTCTGATCCCGCTCACCGGCGTCGCCGAGAACAAGCTGGGCTTGACGCTGCGCGACTATGAGGGATCGATGTCGACGCTCTGCGCCGGCTGCGGCCATGACTCCGTCACGGCTGCTGTGGTCCGCGCACTGTGGGAACTGTCCCTGCCGCCGCACATGATCGGCAAGCTGTCGGGCATCGGCTGCTCGTCGAAGACGCCTGCGTACTTCGTCAGTGGCGCGCACGGATTCAACTCGGCACATGGACGCATGGCAGCTATCGCGACGGGAGCGTCGGCTGCCAACCGCGACCTCACCTACATCGGCATCTCCGGCGACGGTGACTCGTTGTCCATTGGACTTGGCCACCTCTGTCACGCCATCCGCCGCAACCTCAACATGACCTATCTCATTGAGAACAACGGGGTCTACGGCCTGACCAAGGGCCAGTTCTCGGCGTCGGCCGACGTCGGCAGCAAGCCCAAGAAGGGCGAGGCCAACCGCATGTCGCCCATCGATCCCGTGCTCCTCGGTCTCTCCATCGGCGCCACATTCCTGGCGCGCTCATTCTCCGGCGACAAGAAGCAACTGGTGCCGATCATCAAGGCGGCGGTGGCACACCGCGGCTTTGCACTCATCGACATCATCTCGCCGTGCGTCACCTTCAACGATCACGAGGGCTCGACCAAAAGCTATGCGTTCACCCGTGAGCACGACGTCAAGGCAACGGTTGCCGACTTCGTGCCACCCGCCGAGGAGATCTCGGCCACGATTTCCGCCGGCGAGGCGCGCAGCGTTGTCATGCACGACGGCAGCAGCGTGCTGTTCCGCTCCGTCCCCGACGGCTACGACCCCGGCGACCGGCAGTCGGTGGCCGCATATCTGACCGAACGCCACGCCGTGGGTGAGGTGGCGACGGGACTTCTGTTCATGGATGAGTCGACGCCGTCGATGCACGAGCTGAGCAACACGACTGCCACGCCGCTGACGCAGTTGCCTGCCCACGTCCTGACGCCGGGATCGGCGGCGCTCGCCAAGCTCCAGGAAAGCTTCCGCTAGGTTTGGGCGTGGCCGCTGCTGCTCGCGGTGACGGGTACTGCTCATGGGGATGACAGGTCAAGCGCGATCAGGCAAGATCTGAGGCTCTATGAGTGAAGGTCAGCAGGCGCCCGGGTGGTATCCCGTCGAGGGGGGGCAACGCTATTGGGACGGCGGAACGTGGACCGAGCATTTTCAGGCGTCGGCGCCGCAGCCGCTCCCGCCGCCGACAGCGCCGGAATCCTCGTCGCGATTTCGTTCGGCAATCGAGGGCGCCGTAGACAGGGTTCGCGCAGGCCACGGTGCTGACGATGTCGCGGCGACGGCGGAGAACGCCGTTTGGCAGGCGTCGGGCAAGCCCATCACCGGAATCGGCGGCGGTCGCTATATGCTGACTGAGCAGCTGCTGTTCTTCGAGAAGGGAACGCTAAGGACGGATCGGCAGCAGGTGCCCGTCGCGTCGATTCTCGACGTGGACATGTCGCAGTCCATGGCGCAGAAGGCGCGCGGTGTGGGGACTGTCCTCGTGCACGTCCAGCGCTCGTCCGGCGTCGAGGTGGTGCCCATGGAGGACATTCCGAATCCGCGTGATGCTCAGCGGATAGTCAACGAGACTGCAGTCGCCGCGCGCCGGGTACTGCAACAGAGCCAAAACACAATGCGATACGAAGGGGTGCATCCCAGCTCTGCACCCCTTGCCGCTCCCGCTGCTGCGCCGTCCACGGTAGATCCGATGGTTCAACTGAAACAACTCGGGGAGCTGCGCGACGCGGGAATCCTCACCGAGGAGGAATTCACCGCCAAGAAGGCCGAGATACTCAGTCGGCTCTAGCCAACTTACTCGGCAGTCGGGCAACCGCAGGAAACGCAATCGCTTGGTGGCTGTTCGTTACCGCACCGCGGGCTGACCACGCGAAATTCGAGGGATGAACTCAGCGGGCCCACCTGTCGCGGCGAGCATCGGCGCCTTGGCCATGGCCTGTCTCT
>JBEPVH010000239.1:0-4207 GCA_041691115.1 bacterium
GCATCGTCGAGCAGCTCTACAACGAGGCCATCGCCTCGGGGGACGACAATTCCGGGCAGTTGCACAGCGACACCACGGTGCCGCAGGCATCGACGCTTGTCCGGCTGTGGTTCGCGGTGTCGCGCACCATGTCGTCGTTGGTCCCGGTCTCCGATGCCGGCGACATGCTCTACGTCGCCGAGCATGCCCAGGACGGCATCACGGGCTTTGTTCAGGCACTGCCGGCACCGGGCAAGATCCGCGCTTGGCAGATCGTCAACCTCTGCACAGCATCAACGCCGATGGGTCAGTTGGCCGCCGAACACCTGCTCACCGGTCTCTGCCAGCAGGCCATCGAATCCGACGTGACGCGTCTCGACGTGCGTCTGCCCCTCGACCATCCGCTGCTCGCGGTATTCCTCGAGCAGGGCTTCACGCAGTACGCGACAGAGCAGATTCTCTTCTCGGACCATGACGCCCACCTCAGCGATACCCCCGTACCGGTGCTGCGCCAGGCGCGGCGCGACGACTCCGGTGCCATCCATCTGCTCTATCTCCGCGTCACCCCGGCGCAGGTCGCAGCCATCGAGGCCCCCAACCGAAAGATGTGGGAGTCCACATTTGGCGGCGGTGTCATCGCCCGTCTCGGCAAGGATGATGTCCGCCAGGTTGTCGCCGAACACTCGGGCATCTATGCCTGGGCGGCGATTCGCACAGCCACTGCCACTCGGCCCACAGGCCTGACGCTGATGTGCGAGACGCAGAGTTCCGCCGACCTCGACGCCTTCCTCGACTCCGTCCTCGGCGATCTCACGCCGGGGCCCGTCTCGTGCGTGTTGCGCCACTACGATTCCGACGTCATCCGCGCCCTGCAGGGCCGCGGATTCGCTGTCTACGGCACGCAGGTGCTGTTGACCAAGGATCTCGCCGTTAAAGTTCGTCTGCGCGCCACGGCGCGCCAGAAGCGCAAGAAGCCCGTGCTGGTGACTGCCGGGCTGGTGCGGAACATTCCCGCATCACAACCGTCGCCGGTGCCACTCCGCGTGATCAATAACGTGGGACGAGGTGGCCCGGGGAGGACTGAGATATCGCCATCCAGATGATGCCGTACGGACCATCCTGGAAAGAGGAGCTGGCGCTCCTCCTTGAATCTCTGCCGCCACGGATTTCCTCGGCGGTGGAACGAATCTCGCTGACACGAGGTGACCTGCTCGAGGTGGTACTCGATCTCGGACGCTTGCCCGAAGCTCGTTTCGTGGATGGCGACGCCATCCTCGACGACGAACAGGTGACGTTTGCGGATCTCGAATACATCACTGAACGCGTCGGCAACTTCGGCGACGACAACCGTGCCGGCATCGAGCGAACCCTGCACCGCATCAGTGCGATTCGCAACCGCGCTGGAACCGTGGTGGGCCTGACATGCCGCGTCGGCAGGTCGGTCACGGGAACCATCGACATCATCAAGGACATCGTCATCAGCGGCCAGAGCATCCTGCTCCTCGGCGCGCCCGGCATTGGCAAGACCACCATGCTGCGGGAATGCGCGCGCATCCTCAGTGATGAGTTCAGCAAGCGCGTCGTCATCGTCGACACATCTAACGAGATTGGTGGTGACGGCGACATCCCGCATCCAGGTATCGGCAGGTCACGGCGCATGCAGGTATCGACGCCCCTGGAGCAGCATGCCGTGATGATCGAGGCGGTGGAGAACCACATGCCTCAGGTCATCGTCATCGACGAGATCGGTACCGAGGCCGAGGCGCTGGCGGCTCGCACCATTGCGGAACGTGGTGTGCAGTTGGTGGCCACGGCCCACGGACGTGCCATCGACAACCTGCTGGTCAACCCGACACTCAACGATCTTCTCGGTGGCATTCAGTCGGTGACGCTCTCCGACGAGGAGGCACGTCGCCGCGGCACCCAGAAATCGATCCTGGAGCGCAAGTCACCGCCGACATTCGACGTTCTCGTGGAGATCCAGGACCGCGACCGCGTCGTGGTGCACATGCCTCTTGATGAGGTTGTCGACGAGGCGCTCCGCGGCAAGCTCAAGCCGGCGCAACTGCGTCTGCGCGGCGACAACGGCCAGATCATTTCGCGCATTGACACCTCGGTGTCGGAGCGGCGCAACGTCTTCGAACCGGCACCCTTTGAAACGGGACCGGACCGCAGGGCCGGTAATCGTGACAGGCGCCATCGCCGAGAGACGCCGGAAATCGCACCACGACCACACGGTCTGGCCCGTAGCCATGCTCACGACGACGATGCCCCCAAGATGACGTTGCGTCAGCCGATCGCGGTTTTCCCGTACGGGGTGTCGCGGCAATACCTTGAACAGTCCGTCCGCGACCTCAAGCTTCCCGTGCGTATCCAGCACCATGTCGACGATGCCGACGTCGTGCTCACGCTGAAGAACTACTACAAGCGCAAGGATTCGCCCGTTCGCGCGGCAGAGGCAAGCGGCATCCCCATTCAGGTGCTGCGCAGCAACACGGTTGCGCAGATCAAAGACGCGCTGGGACGGATCTACGGCGTCGACACGCCCGATCCCACCAAGACGGCGCTGGATGAGGCACTCGAGGGCATTGGCAGGGCCCAGCAGACCGACGGTGAGGTGGAGTTGGCGCCCCAGAACTCGTACATCCGGCGTCTCCAGCATCAGTTGATCGAGCAGCACGACCTGCTGGCGCGTAGTAGTGGCACCGAGCCGAACCGTCATCTGGTCATCGCCGTCAAACGCCATCACGAGGCTGACTGACACCACCTGCCGCGGTCACGGTGGCCGCGATCTCTAAGATGCGGGTTGCGGCCACCCGGTCGTTACCACGGCATGCCAGGAGGTCGCCTTCGTGAGCTGGCCCGGATTCTTCATTTCCTTCGAGGGTCTCGACGGTGCCGGTAAGAGCACCCAGGTCGCAGCCCTTGCCGCGGCGCTGCGTGCCGATGGCTCCGAAGTCATCATCGTGCGCCCGTCGGACACCGGTGTCGGCGACCTCATCCGCGGGTTCCTGCTGCAGCACCAGGTCGATGTCGCCGTTGATCCCTGGGCCGAGGCGCTTCTCTTCATCGCCAGCCGCGTGCAACTGCTCCGCGAGACGATTCTGCCCGCGTTGGAGAAGGGCCACGTCGTCATCGCCGACCGCTACGCCGATTCCACGCTCGCCTACCAGGGCGGCGGCCGCGGACTCGACACGACATTGCTGGACCAGCTCCATGAGCAGGCCTGTGGCGGCGTGTGGCCCGACCTGACCCTTCTGCTTCGCCTGCCGCGCGACGAGGCCGCGCGGCGTCAGCGCGCCCAGGAGCTTCCCATCGACAGGATCGAGAGTGAGGCGGAGCGCTTCCATCGCGCCGTCGAAGCAACCTTCGAGCGACTGGCCGAAGAGCATCCCGAGCGCATCGTCCCCGTGGACGCATCGCCGCCCGCACTCAGCGTGTCGCACACGATCACTGATCTGGCCCGCAAGCGCCTCGCCGAACGCGGTGGCGTCGGCGCCCCCGTCGGGTGAAGCTGGTCGTCGCCTTCGTGCATCCGAAGGATGCCGACGGCTGTACCTCTGCTCTCACCGGTGAAGGTTTCATCTGCACGCGGATCAACAGCCAGGGCGGTTTCCTGGATCGCGATCACGTGACCCTGCTGGTGGGCACTGACGACACCAACGTGGACCAGGTGCTGGGGATCCTCAAGGGATCGGCCCGCATCCGCCACGAGAAGGTGGAGAACGAATCGTCCGTCGCGGCCTCGGGCGCCACCGTGATGCCCATCTCCTTCGACGTCGAAGTGGGTGGCGCGACAGTCTTCGTCGTCGACGTGGATCGATTCGAGCGCCTCTGATCCCGTCGCTGGGGCCGGTGCCGACGTAACCTTCGGGCTGCCGCTTCAGTTGGAGCCACGATGACCTCAGCCGACGAGCAGACCTCGACAACCTCCGTCGCCGGGATGGGGTCGCGGGCGCTTCGCAACACGGCGATCGTCCTCTTCGCCCGTGTGGCATCGCGAGTCGTCGCCCTGGTGACCGTCATCGCCACGCTCAACTACCTGCCCGACGCTGGTTTCGGGCAGTTGCAGACACTGTTCACCTACGCCGCCCTCGTCAACGTGACGCTGGATCTCGGCTATGGCACGTTGTATGTGCGCGTGGGCGCGCGCGACCCCGAACACATCGGCGACCTGCTCAGCACGTTGCTCTCGGCCAAGGTGGTGCTGTCGCTGATCTCATTCGGT
>JBEPVH010000240.1:0-4190 GCA_041691115.1 bacterium
GGCCCCCCGGCCGAGTGGGGGCCGGGCGGCGAAATCGGTCGCCGCCCCTCTTCCCAGTCGTCCGGCTCTGGTCAGCTCCCCGACGGAGGCGTGCCTCCGCCCTCGGGCGGACCGCCGGCGGGCGGCTGCGGTGCAGGGGGCGGACCAGTCATTGACGTTCCACAGTTGGCGCAGAACTTGGCGCCGGGTGCATTGGGCGTGGCGCACGAGGGGCAGGCGATAGTGGCGCCGGCCGCGGGTGCCGCCGGTGGTGCCATGGCGGTGCCGCAACCGGCACAGAACTTGGCAGATTCAGGATTGAGTGCCTGGCATGACGCACAGCGCACCTGCACGATGGGCGCGGCTGCCGCGCCGCCGCCGCCACCTCCGGCGATGTTCTGGCCCATACCGAGACCGACACCCAGCAGTGCGGCCGGCAAAGCGCCGCCACCTGTAGCTGCGCCCTGCCCGATACCGAGCATGGCCTCACCCTGGGCGTACTGCTGGAATCCGCCCGCCAGCTTGGTGTAGCTGATGTCGCGACGGAAGTTCTTGAGGGTGGTCTCATCCTCCTCCTTGATGGAGATGGTGAAGTTACCCATGCGGACGATCTTGATTCCGTACGTCTGGACATGCGTCTCGACGTTCTGAATGGTGGCCTGCTCGATCTCGTCGTTGTGCGCTGCGATGCCAAGGATGGGCCAGCCTTCCTTGGTGATGTGCGACACAACGTCGGTGCGGAACACCTTGGTGAGCTGCTCGCGCATCCAGTCGGTGATCTGGTCGTTGCTCTGCAGACCCTGGGTACCGACGAGACGAAGGATCAGCGACTGCGGTTCGACGACCTGCAACGAGTACTCGCCGAAGACGCGAAGGCCGACGGCGATGCCGGATTCGGCGTCAAGGACGTTGTCGACCATGCCGCCGAAGGGCAGGTCGGGAAACTCCTTGGTCGAGACGAAGTAGAGCTCGGTACGGAACAGATCGCCGCCCGTCGCGGCGTCGACGAGCTTGCCGAGGAACGGAATCTCCGACGAGTCGAGAGTTGCTCGGCCCGGCGTGATCGTGCCCTGCACGATGCCGTCTCGGAAGAAGACAGCGACCTCGTCTGCCTGGACGGTGACCTGAGCCCATTTACGAATGTTCTGGTCCGGCCACTTGTAGACGATCTCGCCCTTCGACGAATCCGGTCGCGCAATGAATTCGCGCTTGACTTCACCACCGAAGAGGGGCATGCGGCTTCTCCCATAGGAACCCGTTGCGGTTCCACCAACCGTGGGTTTATAGCATTCACTTCTTGGCGTTGCCCCAAACGTGGCAAGTTCGCCACGAGAGAGTTGCCGAACGCACCGAATGCAACCCGCCAACGATCCAGGCGCGTCAGTTGAGTTCGGCCGCACCCCGGCGCTGCGCATGCGCCGTCAATTTCGCCTCGGCCACGGCCAGGGAGCGCACGGCTTCCTTGGTCATGTAGTGCGTCAGAGCACCACGGTCGACGAGGCAATCCCTGACGAACTCCCTGCCCCCCGGCTCGTAGTGCGTGTCGTCGTCGGGGGTGAGGCGAGGCGCCATGAGCGCTCGCTCGTAGGCGGCGATTCCGGAGAGCGCCAGCCTGTCGATCTGGCGGTGCATCGCCACGGGATCGCCCTGAGCCTGGCCTTTCTCGACAGCGTTGCAGTCCGAGAAGGCCTCTTTGACGTGCGCCGAGATGGCGTCGCCGATTCGCGCCCAGGCCGAATAGGCATATACAGAGCGGAGCGAATCCAGGCCCGCGGCGTATTCGGCCATGAGAGCCAGCCCCTGCTCAAAGACCTCGCCACGGGAATCAGCGATCCGGGCGATGTTGTCGAGTGCCTGCGTCGCCTGCCATCGCGTCTGCGGCTGCCCAGCGGCTGTCAGCGTTACCTCGGAGAGGATGTGAGCCTCAGGCAGCATGGCAACCCCGTCGCGCAACGGACAGGCGGCGCCATCGATCTGCAGAGATGAAATCGGCAGGGGCGCCGACGCCCAGGCATCGCGCCGGTCCGGAAGCGGGATCCGCGTCTCCAGCCCCGATGCGGGCGCCTCGACCGAGATGACCCCGGCCTCGCTGCGCACAGCAATCGGGAAGTAGTCGTTGGATCGAGGATCGGTCTGCGGCTCATCCGAGATCGCCGCGTGGCGTTCGATGCCCGCCCGACCGTCCCAGTCGACGGTGATGGCCGACGGGCGGACCCAGCCAGACCAGTCGGGGCCCTGCTCGCTCACATACCTGTGAGATGCCACTCAAAGTCCTCCTCGACCACCCTCCGCTGAGATGGTCTGCCGCCTCAGAGGACATGGCGCGGACAAAACCCTTGCCAAACGGCACTCAAATCGGCGACATTGGCGCGTCCTGGATCAGACCCCGGCGAGGAGCCCGCGATGCCCGACACTCCCGGCGTTCCCCTCAACGACAACGTGCCGGCCCAGCCCGGTCCCACGACCCGCCTGGGCGCATGGGATGTCGACGACGTCATCGAGGTCTCCGTTGTCCTCCGAGCCAAGCCCGGTGGCGCTGATCTCGAGGCCCGTGTCGCCCATCTCCGAGCGCAGCAGCCGGAGGCGCGCCGCCACCTGAGCTACCACGAGTTCGAGGACATGTACGGTCCCGCCCAGGGCGACGTGGATGCCGTAACCGACTTCGCAACAGCCAACGGCCTCGCCGTCGGCGACCAGAATCCGATCTCCGGCACCGTGCAACTGCGCGGCACCGTTGCCAGCATCAACAAGGCGTTCGGCGTCGACCTGGGCTCGTACCAGGGCATTGATGCCAGCGGTCAGGCAGCCGTCTACCGCTGCCACGACGGCGCACCCAAGGTGCCGAAGTGGCTTGACGGAGTCGTCGAAGGCGTCACCGGACTGTCGACACGGCCCTTCGCCCGGCCTCACTTCGTCATCGGCCGCGATTCGTTGCGGCCGATGCCGGGTGCGCCGTCGCCGACACCCGCCGCGGCGCAGGAGGGATTCACGTCCTCCGCCATCGCCGGCGCCTACGGCGTCCCCAAGACAGCGTCGGCCAAGGGCCAGACCGTCGCCATCATCGAACTCGGTGGCGGCTACGTCCGCAAGGACATGGAGCACTACTGCAAGACGCTGGGAGTGCCCATGCCCACCATCACCGACGTCTCGGTGGACGGTGCCCGCAACTCGCCCACCGGCGGCGGTGATCCTGCGACGGCAGACGGCGAGGTGCTCCTCGACATGCAGATCGCCGCGGCCGTCGCGCGGTCCGCCAACCAGCGCGTCTACTTCGCACGAAACACTGAATCCAGCTTCATCAACGCGGTGGCACAGGCCGCCAAGGATGGCGCGACTGCCATCTCCATTAGTTGGGGCGCACCCGAGGCTCACTGGAGCAAGGCGGCGATGCTGTCCTTCGACCGTGCATGCCAGGCAGCCATCGCCATGGGTATCCCCGTCTTCGCCGCTGCAGGCGATGACGGTTCCACCGACGGCCTTGCCAACGGCAAGCAAAACGCTGATTTCCCCGCGTCGTCGCCGCACATCGTTGCCTGCGGGGGCACCAAGATGCCGTCGCTGGACCGCGATCGTGAGACGGCATGGAATGACATGCCCAAGGGCGGCGCCACCGGTGGGGCCGTGTCCGACTTCTTCCCGGTTCCCGCGTTCCAGCGCCAGGTCACCCTGCCCAAGTCGGTGAACGACGGCAAGGAGCGCCGCACCATTCCCGACGTCTCCGCCGTGGCGGCGCCGTCGACCGGATACCGCATCTACATCAACGGTCATTGGTACGTGTTCGGTGGCACGTCGGCGGTTTCGCCGCTGATGGCGTCGATGACGGCGCTGATCACGCACCGCCTGCAGTTGCGCACGCCGGGCAAGCGCGTCGGTGACTTCAACGCGCTGCTCTACGGCGCCTTCCGCCAGGGCGACGCGGTCCGCCAGATCGACGACGGCTCCGACAACGGCCAGTACAAGACAGGCCCCGGATACAACGCGGTGGTCGGCTTGGGAACGCCCAACTTCGGCAAGATGCTGCAACTCGCACTCAGCGCGGCGCATGTGAGCAACCCGCCCGATGTGTCGCCGTCCAAGCGCCCCGCACCCGAGGTCGGTGGCCCCGACGGAGGCCTGGCCGCCTAATTCGGGGCTTTGTCCGCGGACGGTCCGTCTCAGTCTGTGACACTCCGCTGCGATGGCGGACGACCCTCGGAACCACACCCCGCTCG
>JBEPVH010000241.1:0-4187 GCA_041691115.1 bacterium
TCACACACCTGCTCGGCGTCACCTGTTTTGGTGTCGTCTACGGGCTGGTGCGAACCGCGCTGATCCTGGTCGTCATGGGAATGGCTTTCCACCTTGATCTCAGCCACGCGGACTTCGGTTCCGCCGCAGTGATCATGGCGGTGGCCACGCTGCCGATCATCGGTTTGGGGATCTTCACCTCGATGCTGCCGCTGCTCTCGCCCGAGAAGGGTGACCAGATGTCAGTCGCGGTGCAGGGTCTTCTGCTGCTGGTGTCGGGCGTGTACTACGAACTGACAGTTCTTCCCGGGGCCTTACAGGTCCTGGGCAGGGCGTCGCCTCTCACGTACACGTTGCAGGCCATCCGGCGCTCGTTGCTCGAGCATGCGAGCGTCTCCGACCTGCTGCCCACGATCGGCCTTCTGGTCGTCATGGGTGCCGTGCTCATCGGCACGGGATTCCGCGCGTTCGCCTGGGCCGAACGCCGAGCCAAGCGGCTCGGCCTGCTCAAGCGCAACGGGTAACAACGGCCGGCGGCCCCTCCGGGGGTCGCCGGTTCTTTCTTATTCGCCGAGCTGAGGCTGTGGCTTGGCAGGACGGTTGGCTTTGTCCGGCAGCCAGAGCCGCGTCATGCCCGCCGACACCGCAGTGATGCCGCCGAGGCTCGCTGCCACCTCCAGGAATCCATGGCCGGCACCGCCGGAACCTGCACCCAGCAACGAGGCGCCATCGCATCCGGCTGCGACAGTCGCCGCAGCCGCCGTAAGCACAACGCCACCCACTGTGATGCGCTTCATCCAGGGATGAATCGCCTTGTAGAGCTCCTGCCCGTCCTTGCGGCTGTACGTATCGGGGCATGTGACCCAGACCATGGCTCCGATGCCGCCCGCAACCATGGCGGGCTGGGCCGCGTCATTGAGATAGGGGACCAGTGTGTGCATCAGCGCAGGGTCGGCATTGACCAGCATGGTGCCGAGGTCAACACCGCCAATCACGCCACCGGTCAGCCCAGCAATGCCGACGATGGTCAGTCCGGCAGCACGAGCACGGGTGGTCGCAGGCTTGGTGTCGTCGAAAACGCTGGCGACAGTCGCGCCTGTACGTCTCAGCAGCCCCGGCTCGCCAGGCGCCTCTTCCCTCATATAAGGAGTGTCACCTGCGGCGGCGGACAGTGAGAGGACAAAGGGGCGGCCTCATCGCCACCACAGCCTTTTGAGGAGTAGGATGCCGCCCCCATGAGAGGGACGGCGATGCGGCGGGTCTTGCGGACGGCGACGGTGGCCATCGTCGCAACATTCTTCTTCGGCGCCACGTCGGTGCGTGCCGCCGACCCGGATGTGAACGCCACCATGACGCTGACGCCCGCGTCAGGCCCCGATGCGCAGGCATTCGACGCCGCCTTCCACGTCACCATCCAATGCCCTGGTGGCTCTGTCGACTTCACCTGGGACGGCATCCCCCTTGGGTCGCCCCAGCAACTCGACCAGAACTGCACCGCACATCAGCTCGCGTCGCCGCTGGCGCAGAGCAGCCAGCTCGGACCTCACGACGTATGCGGCCACATCAATCCTGCGCAGCTGGCATCTGCGTGCGCCACCTTCACAGTGACGGCGCCGCACACGCCGCCTCCGGCGCCGACGTCTGCAACGGCACGCCCCTCTGCTTCTGCATCGGCCACCCCCTCGGCGACCCCGGCGGCGACACCCGGTGCGACTCCGGCGGCGACCGGGCCGCCTGTCCCTTCCCCCGCTGTCGCCGGAATGCCCCGTGTGGCAATTGAGACGCCACCGTCCATCGCCTCCGAGTGGCCACTCGCCGTCGCCGCGGGACTGGCCATCGGCATCGCGCTCGGTGCCGGGATCACCATGTATCCGCGCGGGGGTGGTGGTACGTGGAAACGCGGCGGCATCGCAGCCGCAGGGCTGCTCATCGGCCTCATCGCCGCCGGGTATCTACTCGACCTCGTGCCCCATCCCGTCAAACTCTCGCTCGATGCCGGTCGCATCACACAGGGCCTGGATGTCGACGTCGCTGACAGCGCCTACGTCTTCTACGACGGCATCGCTGGTAAAGACACGCTGGCGCGTGTGGACGTGCGCATCACCAACCTTGGGACACGATCTCTCAAGGCGACGTGCAACGCGCACCTGGCAGCGGGTGGAGTCGACGATGCCACGGTGGATGCGCGCTTCCACGCGACGTCAGCGACAGCGTCGTCGGATCCGTCTGCCGACACGGTGGTCACGCAGCGTGGCGATTGCTGGTTCTCCGGTTACCAACTGGCGGTTCCGGGCGTGTGGTCATTCACAGCGGAGGTACGTGTCGGTGGCCAGTCTCCCATCACCTACAACCTCGGCTCGCGCGAGCTGCAGCAGACGGGTGATGTGCGCCTGCTCGTCTATCCCCAGGTGTGGCCGGTGAGCGATGTTGGTCCCGCCGAGTCCCATCCATGGATCTTCTGCGGCGGCATCGCGCCCGAGAACCTCAAGAGGGACTGCCCGCCGCGTAAGCCGACGCCTCCGATCCGGACGGCGTTTGACAGCTCGATGGCGGCTGCAACGTTCGATGGCCTCGCCGAGCTCGACAGACTGTGGCCGCTTCGCAGTGGTATCGGCGGCATCGACCTCAGCGGCGCGAGCGCGCACACGGCTGGAACACCCGGACTCCGCTACATGTTCGCGCCCATCGACGACACCTGTCCCACCCCCGTGGCCACCTTGAAGGATGCGAACGGATTGCGTGTCATTCAGTGCGAGCGCCGCGACGTCGCCCAGTTGATGGTGGCGACACTCAACGCCAAATACGCAGCCTTGGACGCCGCCGACGGTCATCATCGCGACAGGCTCGATCAGAGCATTGTTTTCGTGCCCACCGCCCCATTCACCACGGGGGGCCAGTGCGCCGGCGGCAGAATGGTAGGTATTGAACTGGACGCCAGGCCCGACGGCCCCGCCGCCTGGGTCGCAGCGCAGGAACTGTCGCACTGCTTCGGTGAGGTGTCGGCCGCCTCACCGCACCATTTCTCCGTCAAGAACACCGCGCACTCGCGCAACGTGGTGGTGCCACTCGCCGCCCCCGGCGTCGACGCCGTCAACACCCTCGACCAAACCGACGAGACACTTCCGCTCTCTGTGCTGTACCCCTCCTTCGGTGGCGGTACAACGTCCTCGGCATCGTTCATGGAGGGTTTCGAGTGGAACCATCTCCGCTCGACGCTGCTCAGCATGGCCCGGGCCGATTCCGGGACCACGACATATCGCGTCGTGGCCTCGGCGGCAGATCCGACCTTCGTCCTCGACGGTTACATCGACGAGTCCGGAACTTTTACTGCCAAGTACTCGGGCATCGACCCGCTGGCGCTCGCACCAACTCAGGACGCCGGGCCTGACACCCTGATCTTCGCCGACGGTGGTGGCCATGCCTTGGCGACGACGCATCTCCAGATCGCGGGCGATACCAGTCATGTGGGCGGTACGCAGCCCGTCGTCGTCATCGCCAAGGTTCCCCATGGTGCGGCGCGTGTCTCCTTGCAGCGCAATGGCATCACCGTGTGGGCCCACACCATCACGACGCGCCTGCCGGTGGTCAAGGATGTGCACGCGACAGCAGACGCCGCGACAGGCACCGTCAGCGTGACCTGGCATGGTGCGCCGGCGCAGCGCTATGCGCTCTACTACCTGGCAGCCCCCGATGCCGCGCCCCTTCTTGTCTCCAGCGGCATCGAGACCACGTCAGCACATGTCAGCACGGCGTTCACCGCGGCCACCTCCCACGGCTCGTTCGTGGTGCGCGCCTCCGACGGCTACAACACAGCCGAGGCCACCAGTAACGAGTTCCCCGTGGCCGCAGCAGCGCCACATGTGGCGATCCTCTCGCCCAGCCCCACGGTGCATGTCATGGGCGACCAGGCGGTGCTGCTCCACGGTGTTGGTGTCGATGACACAACAGGCGCACTCGACAATTCGAGCTTGCAGTGGCAGGTGGATGGCAGTGCTGTGGACACGGGCGCGAGCACCACGGTTCATCTGAGCGGTGGCGGGCATGACGTCACGCTGACTGGAACATCGCCGTCGGGGCTCAAGGCGACGACCAGCCGGCATATCACCGTGGTCGTGGACCCGATCCCGCCGCCCAGTTCTGCCCCGCCGGCGGGAAGTGTCACCGACCTTGGTGCCTGCCCCTCGCCGAGCACACATGCGGTTCCGGGC
>JBEPVH010000242.1:0-4175 GCA_041691115.1 bacterium
CCCCTAGTCCGCCCACCCAGGAGACGATCACCGCATGACCCAGCCCCGCCACTTGGAACTCGTCGTCGACAACACCCAGCCTGCCGCGCAGACGCGCACGGTATCCGGGGGTTGGACGCTGGTCGCCATGTTCGCCGGCGCCATGGTCGGATCGTCGCTGGCGATGCAGGCGGGGGTGCCCTGGCCGGATCCGATGAGTTCAGGCCCCGGTGGCGACATAGATCTCATTGCCGGTATGGCTGTCGGCGCCGCGGCAGGTGGATTCGGTTTCTCAGCATTCGTACGCCGGGTTATGGGAGCCGCATTTGAGGTGCCCAACTGGCTACGCGAGTTCACGCAGCCCCAGGCCGACCTCCAGCCGATCCCCGTCCGGACGGACAACGACCTCGATTACTAGACTAGGCGCGCGCCAGTAAGGCGTTGGAGGGGTGAGCAATGAAGTTGCGGGCGCCTGTTTGGGCATCGGTGACCACCAGGGATCAGTCGGGATCCGAAACGATCACGATCGACATGTCCGAGGGCCACATCAGCGTGGAAAAGGGCTCGCGGGCGGAGGCTGACTTCGCACTCCCCTACGCCGATTTCGTGACCTTCGTTCTCGCCGTATCGTCAGCGGGTGGCGGCCGCGATATGGCAATGATTATCCGCACTGATGTCGACATCACCTACACCGCGAACAACAAGACAGTGGCGCTGAACTACAAGGCCGGCGATGCCGTGCAGGCATCGGTCATGGACCTCGTGAAATGCATGAGCGACCTCGCGGCACCGGCACGCCGAGCACTCACACGGCAGGGACCGCAGGCCGACCGCGAACTCTAGGGTTTCGTAGGCTCGAGCACCACGACAGGAATGGTGCGCGTCGTCTTGCGCTGGTAGCCCTCGTAACCGCCGTAGATCTTCACCATCGACTTCCAGAGGCGCGTCCTCTCCCGGCCGGTGGCGATCCGGGCGTGCATCTCACTGTGCGAGCGTCCCATCTGCACGTGCACTTCGGGATGCGCCAGGAGGTTGTGGTACCACGGTGGATTCTTGGAAACGCCGCCCTGGCTGGCGATGAGAATGATGTTCTTGCCATCGCGTCCGTAGACCAGTGGGGAGATCCGCTCCTTGCCCGACTTGGCGCCGGTGGTGGTGAGGAGCAGGCACTTGACCGACGGCGTCAGGTAGTGGCCAATGAGGCCACCGCTGTACTTGTAGGCGAGCTTGTGAACCTTGAAGAGGGTCTTGGCGCCCGGCGGGAGACTCTCTGGCATCGTCCCGCTAGTTCGAGGTCAGCGGGATCCGCGGTCCTGTCGGCATGACGGGACCTGCCGAGGCAGCGAAGTTTTCCTTGCTGACTTCGGCGGCGATGTGGGATGCCACTTCGCGGAAGACCTTGCCGACTGCCGAGTCGGGGGCCGCGGCCATCAGGGGCTGGCCGTCGCCGCCACCAAGACGCACGCGGGGGTCAAGGGGAATCGCGCCGAGGAACGGCAATTCATGCTGCTCGGCGAGCTGACGTCCGCCACCGGCACCGAAGATGTCGGTGGTCTCACTGCAGTGTGCGCACACGAAGCCCGACATGTTCTCGACGACGCCGAGAACGGGAACGTTGAGCTGCTCGAACATCGTGATGCCGCGCGACACGTCGGCGATGGCCACGTCCTGCGGAGTGGTCACGATGACGGCTCCGGTCATGGGCATCGACTGAGCCAGGCTCAACTGCACGTCGCCGGTGCCGGGCGGCAGGTCGATGACGAGGTAATCGAGGTCGCCCCACTCCACTTCGTAGAGAAACTCGCGAAGCGCCTTGGCAAGCATCGGGCCGCGCCAGATGACGGGCTGTCCGGGCTTGAGGATGGTGCCGAACGACATGACCTTGAGGCCGTACGCGGTCATCGGCTTGATCCGGTTCTCGACACCCTGCTCGGGCGAATCGGTGAGGCCAAGCATCATCGGCACGTTGGGGCCGTAGACATCGGCGTCGAGCAATCCGACGCGGGCACCTGCCTCACTGAGAGCCAGCGCAACGTTGACGGCGACAGTGGTCTTACCGACGCCGCCCTTGCCCGCCGAGATGGCGATGGCGTTGCGGACTCCGGGGATCTCCTGGCGTCCAGGCAGGCCTCGGGTGCTGCTGACGTTGGAGTCCCAGGTGACCTCGACGCGCTCGACACCTGCCACGGGGCCGATCAGCGCATTCTCGATATCCGTGCGGATGCGGTCCTTCAGGGGGCACGCAGGGGTGGTGAGCACGTAGCGCAGGGACACGGTGCCGCCGTTGACGGCGATGTCCTTGACCATCTGCAGGGACATGATGTCCTTGTGCAGCTCGGGCTCCATGACGCCCGACAGGGCCTTCTCAATGGCGGCAACGATCGCTGGATCACTCATCAATCCCGAGTATAGAGATCGGCTTTCGCGGCCCGCGGGCTGGAAAAGCTCAGGTGATCACCGGAGGCACGGCTTGCCGAGGGCGATTAGATTGAAATTCATGACAGGCCCCGGGATTCCCCCGGCCCCCGACAGGGCGGCGATCACCGTCGAAATGGACCATCTCCTGTACGTCCTCAACGACCTGCAGATGGTCTGGTACCACTATCCGATGAACATGCTGGTGCCTCTGCACCAGCGCTACTCCGCTCGCTATGCGGAGCTGTACGGCGCCCTAGTCGCCGTCGACGGCGTCGCCGTCGGGATGGTGCCGCCGGCTCCCCCGGCCGCTGCGGCAGCCGCTGTCGCAAGCCCACCCAGTTCTGCCGTCCCGCCGCCACCGTCATCGCCGGCGGCACCGGTCCCCGCACGTGCGGCACCGCGGGAGCCGTGGTTCAGAGAGTTTGTGACCGACCATGCGATTCTGCTGCTGGCGTATTTGGGGGCGCTGGCCCTGATCGTTGCCACAGTCCTCTTCCTCGTCTACACAACCGGCGAGATCGCGGGCGGCGTGCGCTTCAGCGTGGTGCTCGGTGTCACTCTGATGTTCGGCGCTGGTGGCATGGTGTGCCTCGACAAGCCTCGCCTCCAGATTGTCGGCAGGTCGTACCTCCTCGTCTTCGCGCTGATGGCGCCGCTGACAGCTGCGGCCGCGTACAGGTTCCTGACGTTGTCCGCGCACGGCATCGAACCGCACAGTGCTGTGGCAGTCGGCGCGGGCTACTCCGCGGTTCTTTACGCACTCATGGCGCGTCGCGTCGGTTCGCTGGGATACGCGCTGCTTGCCCTGCTGTGTGTGCCACTCGCCGGGACCGCGGCCTTGGCGGGTGTGGTCAGCACTGCCGAACTGGGTGGTGTCGTCGGCGCCTTCGCGGCTGTGCTGGTGGCCGTCGAGTTTGCCGCGCCAATGGCGCCGTCGTTCGCGCTTTTCGAAGTCCCCGGCCGCATAGGCGGTCGGATCGTTATGACCATGGCACTCCTCCTCGCCGCCATCACGCTGCCGCGGCAGGTCGACTACGAAACGTTGTCGCTCACCACTGTCGAGGTGTTCACCGCTCTGGCGGTGGCCGCATCGATGTCGGAGCGACGCGTGGAACTCTGGCTCGCTGCAGGCGTCGCACTTCTCGGTGTGGCATCACTGGCGATCACATTCCATGCCACTCCCGCGATGGCCGCGGCTGGCTACCTTGGGCTGGCTGCGATCAATGCTGCATTCGCCATCCCACTGACCCGCCGCGACAAGGCGGTGGCATTGGTGAGCGCGGCGATAACTGCATCCACAGCCGCACTGCAGCCTCTCACCAGTGGCGAACAGATCACCTTCGCAGCGGCCGTGGTCCTGCTCGGCGCAGCGTTTGCGCACATGCGGCGCGATGCCCGCATCCTCATCGCCCCGGCCGCGGCGGTCGTCATCCAGATGATCGCCAATCCCATGGTTGTCGACCTCACGGTGAATCCACGGCTCGTATATCTGCCTGTCGCAGCGTGGATGTCGGCACTGGCTCTGGCGTCGCTCCTCGTGCGCGACATCAAGACCACGACGATTGCTGCGGCGCTGTCGGCGGCGGCAACCGCGGTGCTGCTGACCACGTACAGCGTGCACGCCACGTCGTTACAGTGGGCGGCCGCTCTGACGATGCTGGGTTGCGCTGCCGTCGCGCTGACAGCGTTCACCCCTGCGACCTGGCGTCCTACAGCGATCTCCGTGAGTTGCGTCTTCTTGATTGCCGCAGCAACGCAGCCTATGGCCTGTCTCTTAT
>JBEPVH010000243.1:0-4163 GCA_041691115.1 bacterium
GCGTCCAGCCGCCGTCGGGGATGCCACCCGCACTGAAGTGCACCGACAGCGACGTCGCCACGTCGGTTCCGGGATAGGGGGATCCTGGTAGGGCGGGGGCGCCCCCCCAGCGGTGAATTCCGCCGAATCCGTCAAGCAAATATCCCTGGGCGCCGTCGATGACGCCGTCGGCACCATGTGACGTGAAGACGATGTCGCGGGCGATGTCCCAGCCCTGCCAGTACCCTGGTGTGGCCACCGCCGGGGCGTCGCCCCAGGCGTGGATACCGCCAAAACCGTCGAGCGTCCAGCCGCCCGACGCGTCGTCACGGACCGCCAGACCGCGAGCGATGTCCCACGGTCCCCAATTCGGCGCGGCCGTCTGGTTCAGGGTCAGTCCGAAAGCGTGGATGGCACCGCTGCCATCGAGGACAACGCCTCCGTGGGGAGGTGGCGCTGCTGCTGCCGCGTGAGGGAATCCGCCACCCAGGGCACAGGCCACGGCGAGCGCAAGGATCCGGCGGCGGCCCGCGCTGGGTGCACCGGCCGCCGGACCCCCGCGGGCGCAACCTCGCAATGTGTTCCTCCACCGTCCCGACGGCCGCACCCCACGCTAGCGGCGCGTACCGCCCAAGGCCACCCCGATCGAGGGCTTGTTACACCGCCCCGTGAACTCCCGGTTCTCTATCCTCGGGCGCGTGCCGGACGACGCCGTGACCTCGATGACCGGAGCGGAGCGCTTTCTCGCCGCCGCTGCCGGAAAGCCCGTCGACGCCACTCCCGTGTGGTTCATGCGCCAGGCCGGACGCTGCCTCGCCGCCTATCGCGAGCTCCGCGAGCGCCACGACATCCTCACGATGACGCGGACGCCCGAACTGGCCACGCGGATCACCCTGATGCCCGTCGAGGAGTTCGGCGTCGATGCGGCCGTCCTCTATGCCGACATCATGCTGCCGCTCTATTCGATGGGTGTCGCCTTCTCCATCGACCCCGGCGTCGGCCCGATCATCGATTCACCCCTGCGCACTGCAGCCGACGTCGAGGGGCTGCGCCGTGCCGACCATCGCGACGTGATCCCCGAGATCTTCGAAACCATCCGTAACGTCCGCAAAGAGCTCGATGGCAAGACGGCTGTGCTGGGCTTCTGCGGTGGTCCCTTCACCGTCGCCAGCTACATGATCGAGGGCAAGCCCTCCAAGGATCATGCCCGTACCAAGGCGATGATCCACGCGGATCCGGCGTTATGGCACCGCCTCATGGAAACGCTCACCGATGTTTCCATCGCCTATGTCGAGGCGCAGATCGATGCCGGCGTCCAGGCCATCCAACTCTTCGATTCCTGGGGTGGATCGCTCTCCCGCGCCGATTACACAGCAGCAGCATTGCCCTATAGCCGACGCATCATCGAAGCCGTGAGCGACCGCGTTCCCACCATTCATTTCGCGACGGTGACAGCTCACATACTCGAAGAGATGGCGTCCGCCGGCTGTACCACGGTGTCAGTGGATTCACGTCTGCCCCTCAACGAGGCATGGGCGCGGATCGGCAAGCGCGGCATCCAGGGAAACCTTGATCCCGCCGTGCTTCTGGCACCGTGGGAGGCTGTCGAGCCCGAGGCGCGTCGCGTACTTACCGAGGCCGGCGGTCGCGACGGACACATTTTCAATCTGGGCCACGGCGTCCTCCCGGAGACACCGCAGGATCACCTGCGCCGTCTCGTGGATCTTGTGCACGACGTCACCGCGCGCGTACCGGCGGTGACGTGACGAGCGATATCACCGGCGTCGTACTGATGACGTTCGGCTCGGCGATCACCGCCGACGACGTGCCCCGCTACCTGACATCGGTGCGGCGCGGCAATCCCCCTGACGCCGCCAGCGTTGATGAGTTCAAGCGCCGTTATGACCTGGTGGGACGCTCGCCGCTTGTCGACATCACAGTCGCCCAGGCGGCGGCGCTGCAACTGATGCTCGACGCGCGCCACGGAGCCGGGTCGCATGCCGTCGAGGCGGGGATGCTGCACTCGGCGCCGGGCATTGCCACGGCGGTGGAACGCTGCGCTGCACGTGGTGCCACCTCGATCACCGGCATCATCATGTCACCGCAATATTCGCCGGTCATCATGGCCGGTTACAACCGTGCCATCAGTGCAGCTGCGGAGAGCGTCGGCATCAGCGTCGTGGTCGCCGGCGCATGGCATCGTGAAACCAACTACATCGCCTCGCAGGTGGCAGCCGTGAGCGACGCCCTCGACGGCATGCCGCCGTCTGTGCGCGACGCCATCCCCGTGGTATTCACAGCGCACTCTTTGCCACTGTCCGTCGTCGAGCGAGACCAGAACTACATAGCGCAGTTGCGCGAGACGGTCAGTGCAGTTGCCACCGCGGCAAGCCTGCCATCGCAACGCGTGCACTTCGCCTACCAGAGTGCGGGCCATACCCAGGAGGAGTGGCTGACACCCGACTTCAAGGACCTCATGCCGGGGTTCCGTGATGCCGGCCACCACCACCTGCTGTTGGTACCGACGCAGTTCGTCGCCGACCATCTCGAGGTTCTCTACGACATCGACATCGCCGGCGCAGAGGAGGCTCGGCAATGCGGGCTCACCTTCAGCCGGACCCGAATCGCCAACACGGATCCCTCGTTCATCGGTGCATTGGCATCGGTGGTGAGCAGATCGGCCCCGGTTGCGGCACCATGAGAGCCATGAGACGGCAAGGATTCATCGCCTCTGCGGTCGCAGCCATTCTGCTGACCGCCTGCGGTTCCGGGGGTGGCGGCAGCGATCCGTCGAGCAGTGGGAACTCGCCGGGCAATGGCGGCGAGACCTCAAGCCCGGCGCAGGCGGTCACCCTCATCGTCGGTGAGCGCGTCGACTCCGAACGCGTGGTGACCCGTATCGACCTCATCAAGCGCGACGGCGGCGACGCCGGTGGAGTCGATCTGCTGGGCGCCGAATGGCCGATCTTCGCGGGTACCCACCATGTGTTCTTCATGGCGAATAACGCCATCAAGAAGATCGACGTCAACGGCACTGTTGACAAGATTGCCGATATGGCAGTGCCGAACATGTCGCCGGCGGATGCGATTCCCTCGCACCTCGGTCTTGTCGCCTCCCCAGATGACAGCCGCGTTGCCTACGGCTATCCGACAGGTTCCACCGACGGTGGCAGCTACGGTTCTCGCATCTTCATCGCCGACGGCGACAATCCCCCGCTGCAGATCGTCGACCAGACAGCGGACCCCAATGGTTTCCTGGTCCCGTTCGCGTGGACGGCGGAAGGCATCTGGGTGGCGCACGTGCCCTACGGAATCAACGCCATCGGGCCGTTTCCCGCCAACGCGGCCCTGATGCCGGTCATCATCGACCCAGGGACGGGAAAGGCCGGTCCGATCCGCAATGACTGCAAGTTCGCCGATGCCCGTGGTGTGCGTCCGTCGGGAGCGACAGTCTGTTTCACCAGCGACTCCAAGGGTGTGCAGGTGACGATCCCCGGGGCATCGCCGCGCACCGTGTCGATCACCGATCTGCCCGCGGGGACCACTGTCGGTGACCTCGTCGTCAGCGACAAGGGGAGACTTGCGCTGGGTACCGCGACCAACGATCCCACCAACGGCTGGCGCTACGGCTCCCTGCGCATCACAACACACGATGGGCTGACAACAATTCTTGCCGGGCCTGCGGGAACGCGTCCCGTCGCCTGGATCGACGAGCGCACCCTGTTGGTGCTCATGGTGCCGTCCAACGGGCTGTCAGGCGCCACCCTCGGCACCATGGACCTGGCGACCGGCAAGGTCACGCAGATCTCCAAGGACGTGGGTGCTGCAGGCATCCTGCACTGAGGCTCAGACCCAGTCGCGGCGCCGGAACACCATGTACAGGAACAGCGAGAGTCCGATGATGGACGCCGTGGAGATGAGGAAACCCGAGGTTTCTCCGTACCCGGGATAGGGCACGTTCTGTCCGTAGAACCCTGTCACCGCCGTCGGCACAGCGATGATCGCGGCCCAGCTGGTGACCTTCTTCATGATCATGTTGAGGCGGTTGCCCTGGATGGTGAGGTGGGTTTCCAACACCGTTGCAACCAGATCCCGCAATGATTCCGTCCACTCGAAGACGCGCAGCACATGGTCGTAGACATCCTGGAAATAGGGCGTCATCTCATCGGAGATGAGCTTGGTGT
>JBEPVH010000244.1:0-4122 GCA_041691115.1 bacterium
CCGCTGGTGGCATTGGCTGCCGCCCGGGATGCATTGCAGGAGGCGCGCGCGCGTGGTGGTGGCTGTGTCGTCGCCGCCGCCGAGGTGGAGCGCGACGGTGCTCAAGACACCAACCATCTGGCGACGACAGTGATGGTGGCGCGGGCACTGGAGGTCAACGGGTTGCGCTCGGTGTATCAGCCCATCATCGATCTCGCCAGCCGCCGCATTCTTGGCTACGAAGCCCTGGCGAGGCCCGCGGGTGTATCCGACGACGGCGACGTCGGCTCCGTCTTCAACGAGGCGCGCGAGCTCGATGTGCTCGCCGAACTTGATGCCATCTGCCGCCGTGCGGGCATCAATGGCGCCGCCGGTCTGGACGAAGCAGTGCTGCTGTTCTTGAACATCTCGATGGTGGCGCGGGATACGGCAGCAGCCGCACAGCAGATGTTGTCAGCCTTGTACCTGACAGGCAGATCACCGTCGCACGTGATTCTCGAGATCACCGACGCGCGCGCTGCCGACGGCGCTCAGCTCGTCAACGCCTGCGACATGTTTCGCGCCGCCGGGTTCCGCATCGCCATCGACGGTGTCGATGATGATCCGGATTTCGATGCCATCCTTGAGGGTCTGCGCCCCGACGTCGTCAAGATCGACAGGCTTGTGCTGGCGCGCACTGCGATCAGCCGCGACGCAATGCTTGAGATCAGACGCGTCATCGCGACGGCGACTGCCATGGGTGCGCTTGTCATCGGCAAGGGTGTCGAGACCGAAGAGATGGCGACGCGCATCATGGCGCTGGGCATCGCCGCAGGTCAGGGCTATCACCTGGGTCGTCCGGGACCTCTGCCCGATGCCGACACCGAACTCAGCGGCACACCGGAGAGCGGCCGCGCCCCTGTCGATTGAGCGTCAGGGAATGGTGTTGGCGATGCGCGCGATCTTCGACGCCCACAGCGGATCCGAGGCGTAGACGACGTTCATGCCGCGCAATGTCGACCCATGATAGAAGCGGCCGCCGGGCGTCAGGTAATACGTCGAGATGAAATGGGCGACGAACTGGATGCAGCTGTCGAAGGAATCGAAGGTCATGGCATCGCCGTAGGGGTTGGCGTCGTCGGCTCCGAAGCCGAAGAGGTTGTGCTTGTCCTGGGCGATGGCCGACGTGCCCCATCCGGATTCGAGAATCGAATGGGCGACGAAGTAGCGCGCCGACACGTGGTAGGTCTGCTCAGCATGGATGTAGCTGGCGCCGAGTCCCTGGAGGGATGTTCCGGCGAGGAAGGAGTCGATCTCAGCGGCTGTCATCCCGGACGGCTGCGTCAGGTCGGTATCGATGGTGAAGGTGGTGCCGCTGACGGGATGGAACGTGATGCCGCCACCGCCGTTGCTCGGGGGCACGGGCGGCGGAGGCGGTGGCGCTGCCGCTGCTGCTGCCGCCTGAGCGTCGTGAAGGGTCTTGAGCGACTGTGAGAGGGTGCCGCGCGCAGCACTGGCCGCCACGGCTGCGTTCTGCTGCTGAATCGAGAGCACCGCGGCCGCTGTCACAGCTTGCGCCTCGAGGACTGCCAGGGCCTTGCCCTTCGTCTGGGCGTCGGCGAGTGCATTCTCGGCACCTGCCTCGGCGTTCTTGACCTGCTCGACGAGGGTGCGGCCGTGATTCCGCAGGCGTTCCTCATCGGCTGAGCGCTGCATGATGTCGTTGATCGAACCACCCGCAAGAACGTAGTCGAGGCCGGGGTTCGGCCCTTCGGCATAGGACTGGCGGAGGAACTCGGCAAGGGCGCGCCGCGCCGCCAGCGCCTGCGCCTTGAGGGCAAGAACCTTGGCCCTGTCGGCGGCGATCTCGGCCTTCACAGCATTGACCTTGGTCTGGATCGCTGCCAGCCGGGACTGTGCGGCAGCCAGTGCCGCCTGGGCAGTGCCGAGGGCGGTATCAGCCGAGTGCGCCGCATTGCGAGCCTGGTTGACCCCCTGCTGGGCGTCGTGCACCGAGGGAGGGTTGCCGGTCGCCTGTGCAGGGGTGGCCACTGCAAGGAGGCAGAGGACCCCGGCCACGATGGCGACGGGCCGGCGCGAGGCGGCGATCGATCGCAGGGGACGCACGCCCGCCAGTCTGGCACCGCGGCCTGACGCATCCCGGGTACGTCACCCCGGCGTCATCGCATGGTTGCGTCAAGGCGAGAAACTGACGCGATTGCTCCGTCTCCGCAGTTGCGGGTACCTAAGAAAGAGGGCTAAGAGGCCTTCTTCTCGAGGAGCTTCTTGCGAACCGTGACCTTTTCAGGCGAGATCGGCTCGGCATGGCGCGGACCGCACTCCGGGCACTGGCAATGACCTCCGAGCACATTGCCCTCGGCGTCGTAGTACACGACCGCGAGTCGATCGGCTCGGCAACGGGGGCAGTTCTCCAAGGTCGCCATGCGTGCACTCCGAGCGGGCTGGTCCGGCCTGCCCATGATCGCACGGGTCCCGCGGCAACGCGATGCCCTGAGAAGGAAACGTCACACACCAGCCCATCCGGAACGGCTGCTACGGTGACTCCATGACGGCCGATCCGATCTCGCTCTATCTCGACGAACTCGAGGCCTGGAATGAGCGGATCAATCTGACGACGGTGCCCGTCGCCGAGCGCCGCACACGTCATGTCGGTGAGAGCCTGGCGTTGCTCGCCCTGCTGGATCCGGCGCCGGGCACATCGCTCGTCGACCTCGGATCCGGCGCCGGTGTGCCCGGTATCCCCATCGCCATCGAACGTCCCGACATCACAGTCACCCTCATCGAGGCCGACAAACGCAAAGCGGGCTTTCTCATTCATGTGTCAGGACTTCTCGGCCTCAACAACACAGTTGTCCTGGCGGAGCGCGCCGAGGTCACAGGCCACAGCGCCGGGCAGCGTGGCTCTCATGACCTCGTCGTCTCCCGCGCCACGGCGGCGCTGCCCGTGCTCTGTGAATTGGCCCTGCCGCTCCTGCGTGTGGGCGGCAGGCTCGTCGCCATGGTTGGCGACAGCGCCGACATCGAGGCCGCGGTGGCGGCGGCGACAGCCTGCGGCGGTGACGCGCCCCGCGTCATGACGCACGGAATTGTGAGCGTCATGAAAGTGAGCGCAACTCCGGGTGAGTACCCGCGGCGCACCGGGGTACCTCAGCGCCGGCCCCTCGGCTAACGTCGACCTATGACGACAGCAGATGAGACGCCCCGGGTGGTCGACGTCCCCGAGGAACTGGCGGCTGCACTCAAGGCCGATCCAGCCGCGGACGCCGCCTACTCCCGGATGTCCTTCAGCCACCGCCGCGAGTGGGCGGAATACGTCGCCGGTGGCAAGAAACCGGAGACCCGGGTTCGCCGCGCCGCCAAAGCGCTCGAGGATCTGCGCAGCCGCTAACTTTTGTCCCTCTGCTGTCCGCGACCCGGGCGTAGCGTTGAACCGTGCCCGACGCATCAACTGCCTCACATCTACGTCGCGTTGCGGTGGCAGTCGCAGGTGCGACCACCTCGCTGGTGATCCTTCTCGGGCCGGATGCGACCGCGGTGGCACCGCCCCAGGAAGCGACGTTCAGGCATCTGGTGTTGCGCTCCGCCGTGGCCCAGCCCCAGTTCCCCAAGGAACAGTTGGTGGTCGGCAAGAATTGCGCCGACCCGTCTGTCACTGCTGATCCGTCGGGCAAGGGCTACTGGATGGTGTGCACGGGTGGCGGCCCGCCTTCGGTGCCGCTGCGCCACTCGAAAGATCTCCTCCACTGGAAGCTGGTGCGCCATGCGCTGGCGACCAAGACCAACCACATGGCCTGGGCGGTGACGAGCTATTGGGCGCCGACGATGGCCTACTTCGGCAACAAGTGGCACCTCTATGTTTCCGGCCGTGACCGCCAGGGACGCATGCGCATCGGCGAGGGAACATCGAAGACCGCCGAGGGTCCGTATCACTTCGCGCGCACGCCGATGGTGCACACCCCGGGCTTCAAGGACATTGATCCGTTCGTCTTCCAGGATCGCGGTAAGAACTACCTGCTCTACAAGACCTCACGTCTTGCAGACGGCAGTCACACGGCGCTATGGATGGCGCGACTCAACGCTGCCGGCACAGCGATCGGGCATGCGTGGAAGTTGCTCAGCGGCACCCACGGCATCATCGAGAAT
>JBEPVH010000245.1:0-4082 GCA_041691115.1 bacterium
CCACGACGTAGTTCATCTCGGAGACGGAATAGCTTGAGGCGCCGACCGCGACAACTACACCGACATGCCCCCAGCCGGAGTACGCCCCGCCGGCACCCCATACGGCAATCGCCCCCACAGTCGGAACTCCGGCCTCCGGAACATGCTGCGCCGCTGCATTGGCGATCCAGTCGGCCGCATTTCCATTCCACGTGACCCGGTGATTCATCGCAGCCCAATAGGTGCATTGGCCTGGTGGAAATCGATCCGGAAAACCGTTGACCGGAACTCCGGGGAGCAGCGTTCGTTCGGTGATGACGAGCTGCCCCACCGCTGGAACCGCGCTGATCCCGCCCGGTGACAGGGATCCACCCGGGAGTGACGGCGTGGACGCCAGCACGGCTCCCCCCGCGAACAGCAGCGCGAAGAACGGGACGACGATTGACGTCAATCCGCACCCAAGTGCCGTTCCAATACGCGCATTCATGCCGCGTCCTCAAACGCGTCACCGCGGTCTCCACTACCGGCGACAACGATCGGATCGGGGGCGCCGTCTTCATGGAAACCAGGGTTGCGGGGAAGGGCTTTGCCCGGCCGCGACCCGTTCAATTCCAAGCACTCGAAATTCGCGGCGGTCGGGGGCGGAATTTCGAGTGGTTGCATGAACGGCCACAGGATCGGCGACGGCTGAATCTGAACGATGGTTCGCTCACCACCGGCAATCAACGCGGCGCGACCCGGTACGGGAGGCGTCAGCGCCGACGCCTCATCCTCGGCCAGTTCAAAGATCTCGCGCGTCGCAGCCGCGATGGTGTCCTCAACACCGAGCACAACCTTCGTAGCCGCGGTCGATGCCAGCGTCCGCCCCAGCGCAGTCGCCGTGAACTCCTCAATCCGCTGTGATGCCATCCACACACCGGCGCGGCACTTCCGCGCACGGCGGACCAGCTGCTCCAGCACCTGGCCGGCATCCGGATCGGCGGTGAGGACATGGGCCTCATCGACAAGGACAATCATCGGCGAGCGTGCAGTCACGATCGCATCGAGCACGTGGGACAGAACGACGCAGAGCGCCGGTGTGAGATCCGCGGCGTAGGCCAGGGACAGGGACCGAAATCCCACTCCGATGACCTCACCCGGCTCAATCGCGAATGTCGAAGGTCGATCGAAGATCTGCCCGAGCTGCCCCTGGGTGAAACCCTCGAGGCGGAGGGCGACCTGGCGAACCCGCTCCCGCGTCCGCGTCGACATCGATGCCTGCCGAACCACGGTGGATTGCAGGTACCGAACGAAGTCACTCAGCAGCGGAGCGGAATCCCGCGGCCCAGATCCCTCGGGATTCACATGCGCCACGAATCCCTCATCCCACGTATTCCGATGACCCGAATCATCATCACGCCCACCGCCGGCATCACCCGCGCCGACTCGCGCGCGCCATTCCACAAGGAACGAAGCAACCGCGCGGTGCAACCACGCCTTGTCCTCATTGGGCAAACGACGAATCGGACGACCACCCACGTATTCCGTCTCATCCCCACCCATGACGGACAGCACCGGAACGATCCGGCTCGCAGCGGCATCAGGCGCGTCGCGCCGCCCCAGATCGAGAGGATTCAACGCGGCTCCGGGCAGTTCAAAGTGCCGGCCACCGAGCAACTGCACGACGGACGCGTATTCCGAATCGGGATCGAGAACCACCGCTCCCGCGCCACGCATGACGTGGCGAATCAGCATGGTCTTGGCGGCGACGCTCTTGCCCGCCCCCGAGCTGCCGACGATCACCGCGTTGTGATTGGAGCGTGTGAAGACGGATAGATACGCCGACGCACCAGTTCGCAGGTTGAGTCCCACAACGGGATCTGCCACCGCAGCGAATGGAGTGCCCAGCGCAGGCAGCAGCCGCGACACCACGGCGTCGGTCGTCAGGAGCAGGCCGCGACGCAGTGGCGCGCATCCCGGTGCACCAACCGAGGCCGCCGCCAACCATGGCGTGGCAATCCGCTCCGTTGACCAACCATGCCCGGCGAGCAATGAGCGCAGTCGCTCCGTGATGTCGCTGAGCGCAACAATGTCGGAAGCGACCACGCGTAGAGACACAGCGAGGCGCATTCCCTCAACACGCCCGGCGGCCAGGTCTGCCTGGAGCGTCTCCGTGTCCTGGAGCGAGACCTCGAGATCGATGTCCGGCCGGCCCTCGCGGATGGCGTAGCGCAGCCAGAGTCGCCGGCGTTGAAGTTGCCGCCGGATCACGGCGCGGGACACGGGGAGAAGGTGGAGCGATACAGAGCCATGCATGCCGCTCCGCTGGACGACATCGACGAGCATCCCCCAGTCCGCATCCGGGCCGAGGCGCGTCACGAGTACCGATGCGGCCGGCTGACCACCAATGGCTACCGAACCAGCGTCAGCTGCCACAGGCAGGTCGCCCAGCGTCGACGTGGCGAGCAGCTCACGCAGCTTGTCCTCCGTCGTCGCAGCGACCTCAAGCCCCGCCGACCGCGCGCCGGCCAGCGCCAGGGCCAGCGCATGCTCCGCCTCCTGGCGCGGCGCATCACTCATCAAACCGAACCGCTGCGGCATGCCCTCTGCTCCGGCAAGACGTGGTGCCAGAACGACGTGATGGGTGAACGCCAGCGAGCGAACCGCAATGTCCCCTGCAAACTCTCGCTCAGCCTGAACCAGGGGTCCTCGCGACGCGAAGTCCAGCGTCGAATCGAACGCCGACATCGCCTCCTCCCGCGAGATGTGTCCCACACCGGTGAGGAACTGGGCTGGCATGTCGAGGGACCGCAGCCAGCGAACCACGTCGGCACACCAACGTGAATATGCGACCGACCCCAATGCGCACGATGGCCCCGTGACGGACACGACCGCACGCCATCCACCGGGAGCCAGACGCAGCAACCCCTCATTGATATTTACACGAGCCGGCGGATCAAGAAGAGCGCGCAGACGTGCCGGAAACGCGACCACAGGCACGTATCGCCGCCATCCATAGCGCGCAGCGCGCGGAGCCACGACGGGAACGCCCATCGATGTCGAATGGGACAGCCACCGATCCACCACCCGGAGGGCTGCCCAGTTCCCGATCCAGATCCCCTCGCGGGAGGGCGTCGCCACCATCGTGGCCAGCCCAACCACACCAACAACCGCCGCGAGCCGCAGGCCGATGTCGATGGGCAGTTCGAACGCCACACACGCCGGGATCACCGCGATGGCCAGGGCCACGCATTGCCGCAGTGGCAGTTGAACCGGACCGAGGGGGATGCGCAACTGCGCATCGACGGCGAGGGGAATACGAATGCGCCCCGTCATGACGATGCTCCCGAGGCATCGCCGGAGGCCAGGGCAGCCGACACGAACGCCTGTCGCTCCGCCGCACCGGGCTCAGCATTCCCGGATCGAACGGCACCGGCCGCCACGGCTCCATCAAGACGCTGCATCGGCCCCGACAGGTCAGCGCGACCCGCAAGATGAGCCCACCGTGCCGACGGAGCGGTCCCCGCCTCCATGTGTGGCGTCGCGGCACGCGCAAGCGCAGCACCGCCAGGCGACGACCGGAAACCACTGACCGCCCCGGCAACAGCTCGTGACGTGCCACCGTCGGCGCTCCGCGCGCCCACCGCGGCGACGGCTGAACCCGTACCACCACCACCCAGGGCCATCGCCATCATTCGACCGGCGGTGGGGGAGATGCCGGAGAGAGCTGCCGTCACGCCACCGGATGACAGAGCCATCGCCGCCGCGGGAACCGCGAGGATCGTCTCGGCGGCATGGCGCACCGAGGCGATCGCACCACCGTGTTGTCCGGGGAGATGGGTGAGCAGCGCGCGAACCGCCTTCCCGGTCAGCCACAGCCCCCCGATCGACATGATCGCGCCGGTGGCCGGCCCCGCTGCGAAGCCATCAGCGGGATTCAGCGCGAACCGCAGTGACAGCGCCAGCGTGGCACCAAGCATCGCCGCCACCACGACGGGCGTGATGATGGCGCCGAGCATCATTGACCACCACCAACGAACAGCCGCGGCACGATGGTCGAAGACGGCGAGCGCGATGATGACGGGCGTGAAGATGACTCCCATCGACACGATGAGGAATCGCGC
>JBEPVH010000246.1:0-4014 GCA_041691115.1 bacterium
GCGCTGGCCACGTCGCATTGTGCCCTGTCGCGATGATGATCAAATGCACGGTGGCGTCTGAAGAACTGAGGTCGACGGCCCACGCGGAATACTGAACGTCGGACACAACTACGGTGTGCTTACTTTGACGAGCATTGGCGGCTGCGAGTCCCGCCGAACCTTCGGCTTTGGATCCCGGAAGCACTAGCAAGTGCATCGGCGCGGCGTCGCCACTCACACCGCTCTTCGCCTCAGCCTGTATGTACGCCACCACGGCAGCGCGCACGTCGGCTTCACGGGCGTCGCTGCTAGGAGTGGGGCGTGCGGTGGCCACGGCGGTGGCGGGGGTTGGCGGGGGAGTGCCGCACGCTGCGGACAGGGCTACACCCAGGGCCGCCATGCAGACGCCCGCGCTTCGTCGGACTCGACGCGAGTACCCGGTCACCCGACCCCCCTTGGTCCCTCATGATCGCTTAGGCGATGGAGGATACACTCGTTTGTGGTGAGGCGTCAAGTGCGTCTATTGCGTCGCGGAATGTGCCGCCGATCTCAATTCCTTGCATGATTGCGGCGCATGCGGAGCCGAATCCTGCCGATCTGCCTTTTCGTGTTCGCCGTGACCGTTTCCGGCTGCGGCAAACCCGCGGCCACGCCGGATCCCACGCCCACACCGGTACAGACGCCGGCCATCCCTCCGCAGGCGGTTGGTTGCCCTGGTGTCGGCCCTTCGGCAGCGTCGACCCCGACGGCGACCGTGTCGGGAGCTCCCACCCCCAAACCAACTCCGGCAGCAACTGCCACTCCACGCGTCCAGTCGGTCACGCCGATCCTCACGGGTGTGAGCTTCTCTGACGCGAAGCACGGCTACGTGTCAGGCAGCAAACGCTTCCTGTGGCAGACAGGAGATGGCGGAGACCACTGGTCGGTGGTGGCACCGCCGGGAGCTATGCAGGACCTGAGCGGCGTCGCGACACCGGATGCCAGCTCGGTATGGATCTGGGGTGACGGCGGCATCTTCACCATCGGTGTCGGCGGATCGGCCTGGGAGCCTGTGGATGTGGGTCTGGCGCCGCCCATCATCGGTGTCGCGTTCCGCGGGACAAAGCCCATGGCTGCCATTGATGAGCACGGTGGAATTGCTGTCTCACTCGACGGCATCAACTGGAAGGTCGGCGTCAAGGACGGCATCTTGCCGCCGATGCATGGAGTCGCCTCTCCAGCGCCCGACACGATCGTCGCGGTCGGCAATGGCGGCACCATTGCCACCTCCGCGGACGGCGGAGTGCACTGGTTCAAGCAGAGCAGTGGGGTCACCACGACGCTTCGGGGTGTTTGGTACACCGATGCGAAGAACGGCTTCGTTGTGGGCGACAACACGACGCTTCTGCAAACCGTCAACGGGTCGGTGAAGTGGACACCTGTGAATCTCAGACCGACCCGGGCTGATCTCACAGTGGTCAAGTTCTTCGATACCAAGAATGGCTGGATCGCCGGGTCCGGCGGGACCACCCTGCGAACCACCGACGGGGGCAAGACCTGGCTGGTATCTCTGGCCACCGAGGGCTCCAATCTCATGGCTCTGTTCCTCCAATCCGCCACGACGGGCTGGGCGGTCGGTGACGGAACGGGCATGTTCATCAGCCCCGACGGCGCCAAGACCTGGACCCGCCGGAATTTCTGCAGCAACTGACCTGCGCTAAGATCGCGTCAATCGGTCCGGGCAACGGGCCGGGGGAGGGGCAGGAAGATGGCAGGAGCCAAGACGGTCATCGTGGCCGAGGTCGGAGACTGGCAACGCCGCGCCATGGCGCACGACGGTGCTCCGCTCATGCGCCGCCGTCATTGCGTGGCAGTGGCCACTGATGATCCGGCAGTAGCCGAGATCGTCGAACGCACGGTGCGCGGTGGTGTGGCCGTCCGCAACCGCGAATTCCCGGCACTGGCAACTCGGCGCGCTGACGTTGTGGCGCAGCGTCTGTCCGAGCCCGATACGGCGCGCGTCGCGCGCATGCATCCGGAAATCACGCGTCGCGAGACGGTGCTGCTGGTGGCGTCGCATCGGCGCGAGGCTGTCGATGCGGTGATCGCTGCGGTGCGCGCGGGCAACGAGGTCAACACTGAGGCTCGTCAGCCGTACGCGATCATCCCGCCGTCCGTGGTAGTTCTCAGCGAATCGGAACGGCGCGCGCTGCTTCCAACACATCCTCACCTTCGGCGCACGCGTGCAGCAGTCGCTGTCGCGTATCCGTCGGCCGCGGCGCTGGCAGCTCATGTGCATCTCGAGGTTGCCGCTTCACATCTGGCGGGTGACGCGCACCCCGATGTCGTGGCAGTGGCCCCGACCGAGGCGGAGCGCACGGAATTGCGGCGCCGTCATCGTGAGCTGGTGAATCACCCGGAAATGACCATCTTCGCCGGCGGCGAGGTGACCGAGCCGCTGCACGTGGCTCGTGTCATGCGCCAGGCGGCACGCTTCCGCGACCGTCTGCATGACGTGCAGAACACGCAGATGCCGCCGTCGCGCGATGGTGTCGCCTGATATCAGGCGGCGGGCAGGCGGGCGTATACGTTGCCTAATGCCCGGTTGATGTCCGTTGTGACCGTCTCCGAGATGTGGGCAGGATCGGTCGTGCCGGTGACGATGTCGCGGTTGAGGAGTACGACAACGCGACCGACGCGGTATGCGAAGCGGTCGAAGCTGCCGTTGGCATCCTTTGCCCCCTTGCCGTCATCGAACTGGGGGACATAAGCGGTGAATGCCTCAAAGCCGCTGGTCCCCAGCCCAGGTGCGGAGCGCTCCCGGGTGACGACAGACCAATGCGGATCCGCCGTCCGCTGGTAGTCCTCGATCTGCTTGCGGCGACATTCGACGTAGGCGTCGCTCTGCCGCAGCTTAATCCACGCCTTGGCATCCGCCTCATTGGCGAACACGGTCGCCGACGAACTGATCCACCACTTGGTGTCTCCGAAACTCATCTGCGGCCCAAGTTGGATGGCTCCGGCTGGGAGTTCCAGAAGGATGTTGTTGTTGAGGGAGCCACAATCGCCCGGGTCGGGCTTATCCACGGACGCCGGCTTCTGGACCTTCCAGGCGGCGCCGAGGTCAGAGGGCAGGAACGTTCCTTTGATCGCGAGAGCTGTGGTGGCCGCGTCGGCGGGCTTCGCGTTGGGAGTGCGTGGCGCGGCAGTAGGCGCCGCCGTCGGTGACGCCGTTGGCGCGGCGGTAGTGCCGCACGAAGCCATCGTTATTGCGACGGTGACGATCACGACCACCGTGGTCATCCGATGGAGATCGAGCCTGCGACTCATCACGAAGCACGCTCCAGTGTTTGGATGCGGTCGTATGCCTTCTTGAGGGCACGATCAACGTCAGCCGACACGAGGACATTCAGATCTTTGGGGTCGGTGGCGCCGTTCACGACTGACAGCGAATAGGTGATCAGAACGCGGCCGACGTGGTAGGCCGAAAGCGATGTCCAGCCGTTGGCATCCACGGGGCCCTTGCCCTGGTCGTACTGCGATTGGAAGAGGGTGTACGCCCCGAAGCCGTTCTGCCCGATCAGTGGTGAGGTGTTGGCCTGCACACGGTATGACCACTTGGGATCGATGTCCTGTTGAGGCTTCTCGAGTTCCTTGCGCCGACACTGCACGAAGGCATCCGTCTTGCGGACTGTGTCGATCCACGCTGTGGCGTCAGCTTCAGTCGCGAAAACCGTTGACGACGAACCGACGTACCACTGCGAGTCCTTGTACCGGAATTGAGCACTCCCTTGCGAGGCCCCCGCGGGAAGTGACGACAGCAGCGTGGTGGTTGGCGGCGATCCGCAACCGCCGGTCACGGGTGGATACTCCACGGCTGCCGCCGTGACAGTCCAGTTGGTGCCCACATCAGCGCTTGAGAAGAGGCCTGCTTTGGCAAGGGCCACTGTCGCTGCGTCAGCGCGGTGCGGAGTCGTCGTGGGGGTGCCGGTTGCCGGTTGCGGGCTGGTCGTCGGTGTGCCACATGCCGACAGGCATGCGGCAGCAGTTGTGATC
>JBEPVH010000247.1:0-4056 GCA_041691115.1 bacterium
GCCTTCGACCATGCGCCGCTGTCGAGCGGCAACCTGGGCTCGATGATTGTCGATATCGCGACGCGCGCCGGTGTCGTCCTCATCGCGCTCGGAGGCTTCATGTGCCTGGCATGCAACGTGCTGCCGATGATGCGCGGCTTCGTCGGAGTGGCAGCGGGTCTGGGCCTCATGGGTACTGCCATCGAACTGGGCGTGATTCTCGGCGAGAGGGCCCGCGTCCTCACCATCTGCGCCACGTCGGTGGGCAGAGAGTGTCAGCTCAACCCACAGGGCGGCATCTGGCTCATCGGTGCTGGATTCGTCGTAGCTCTGCTGGGCGGCGCCTTTGGCGCCATCCGGCCGCTGGCGGGGTTGATCTCGGGCGTCTCGTTCGCATTCGGCGGTGCCGTGCTCGGGGCCTTCATGGCGTACCTGGTGACGCAGCAGCACGTGCTCGACGTCACGTCACAGGCGGTGCGGGCTCTGCCTCACTGACCTGTGGTCTAGACTCACCCGCGTCGTGGACGAGTACCAGGAAGAGATCGCCGGGATCAAGCGCACCTTGGAAAAGTTGCGGGCCGACGAGGCCGCGCCCGACCTCATCGAGGAATACGCCGCCGAACTTCGAAACCTGGTCGCCCTCTATGACGCTGCTGGCGCCGCCTACGTGGCGGGGGAGGAGGACGAGAGGGTGCGCAAGGCGCTTGCGATTCTCGGATTCGGCGATTGGAGCTTCGACAACGTCTACGCGTTCGTCTACGACGCTGCCATTGCCGAGGACCTCGCCGACCACGAACTGTCGTCGATCGTCAACCAGACCGACTACGCAGAGTCGCTCCGCGCCGCACTCGAGGCCTGAGCCGCAACAGTCTCACGTCCTGACGGCACCTCCGGCGCCAGGATCTTCTTGCCGGGGTTCATCAGGTTGCGCGGGTCCATCGTCTGCTTGACGCGCCACATGAGTGCAGCCGTCGCACCGCCCAGCTGCGCATTCACCTCGGCCAGCTTCGATGTTCCGACACCGTGCTCGCCGGTGATGGCGCCGCCGAGCGCCCTGACCTTCTCGAAGATCTCTGCCATCGCCGCATCGGCGCGCGCCCTGTCTCCTGCGATACGCGGATCGATGAGGACCGAGAGATGCAGGTTGCCGTCGCCGGCATGGCCGAACGTGACCAGTGGCAGATCGTGCCGCTCCGCGATGTCCCGTGCCGTGTTGACGAGTTCTGCGATTGCCGGCCGCGGCACCACGACGTCTTCATTGACCTTGCCGATCATGACGGCGGCCACTGCGGCCGAGATCGCCTGGCGCACGCGCCACAAACGGTCGGCGTCCTCGGCAGATGCCGCCGATTCGACAGCCACGGCACCGGCGGTATCGAGCGCTATGCGCACCGCAGCGGCAGCCTTCTCGGTGGCGGCTGCGTCACCCTCAACCTCGACGATGAGCATGGCTCCGGCGCTGGGGTCGACACCGGTGAATCCAGCGGCTGCGACGGCGGCCAGCGCCGCCGAGTCCATGTACTCGCAGGCAGCGGGCACGACACCTGCGGCCGTGATCGCCGCCACCGCCTTGGCGGCGGCCTCGATGCTGTCGAACGTGGCGGCCATCGTCGCGCGCGCTGCCGGAGCAGGGATCAGGCGCAGCAGCACCTCGGTGACGATTCCCAGAGTGCCCTCAGAGCCGGGGACGGCACCGAGCACCTCGTTGTTGCCGGCACCCTCGCCCGCATCGACGATGCGGCCATCGGCAAGTACCACGGTGAGCCCGACCACGTAGTCGGATGTCACTCCATAGCGAAGTGCATGCGGACCAGCGGCGTTGCAGGCGACGTTGCCGCCAATCGTCGAGGTCGACGATGAGCCGGGATCCGGCGGGTAGTACAGACCCAGATCGGCGGCAGCGCGGTGCACCGTCGCAGTCAGAACGCCCGCCTCGACCTTGATGCGCATGGCATCGGTCTCAACCCCGATCACATGGGTCATGCGTGTCAGGCAGACGATGACGCCGCCGGTGCGCGCGACAGATCCGCCCGCGTAGCCCGTTCCGGCGCCGCGGGGCACCATGGCCACGCCGTGATGGGCGCATACCTGGACGACACCTGCCACTTCCTCAGTCGAAGCGGGGAAGACCACGGCGTCGGGGAGATGGCGCTCGCCGGACGCCGAGAAGGCGTCGTAGGCATACGCCGCGAGGTCGGCGGGTCGGCTGTAGACATGGTCGGAGCCGATCTGACCGGCGAGATCGCGGAGCAGGCGCGCAGATGCAGGCATGGCTCCGAAGAATACCCGTCGGGAGGCCGATCTAGCGCCAGGTGCGCCAGGCGCCGGAGACCTGGGCACGGGCCTGGGATGCCTGCTGCCGCGTCGCCGCCAGCGTGGTCGCCAGGCCGAGCAGGATGACCGCCGCGGCGGCGAAGACGTAGTACAGCGGAATCGCCTGGATGATGTTGCCCAGGGCTTCGAGGGCGGCGACGATCACGCCTGCTCCCGCGACGGAGAACAGCGATCTGTCGCGACGCGCGATGGCCAGCAGAACGCAGCCGAGGGATTCACCAAAAAGGAGGGCGATGTACAGGCTCGTATCCGAGCCCTCACCGAGGCCCTGAAGGGCCGAGATGCCAAGGAAGAGGCAGGCTCCGCCACCGATAATCATTCGCGCTGTGTCCGCCGCGATCGTGATGCGGCTGTCGTCGCGCGCTGTCAGCCCGAGCAGGACAGTTGCAGCGGCGGGGATGGCAACGTAGGCCTGCGGATTGACGGCTCCGTAGTAGACGGCGATCCACATCGTGGCCGCCGCCGCGACTGCCATCGCCATGTATTCCATCGACGGGCGCGGCAGCAACGTTGCTTCTGCGGCGAGTGCGCCGCACAGACACAGGATTTCGATAAAGGCTGTCAGCGCACCGACGTCGCCCTGCTGGTGGAACTCCGGCACTGCCACCGCCGAGACGGCAACCGCCGTGAGAATTGCCAGTCCCGCTGTGCGGTGCACCGCCGACCAGATGGATGCTCGACCGTGGGCAACGCCGACACAGAACACAAGGAGGCCGGCACCGCCTGCCGCGAGTGGATACCAGGCTGCCGGAGCCGCACCGCCGTTGAGCATCTCGAGGACCGCCAGCGTCAACGAGACAGTCGACACGACGATGGCGCGCACGTCGCCGGTGACCCGTCCGTCGACATAGACCACGACTGTGACGGCAAGGAGTGCGAGGCCCGTGAGCGTCGCATCCTGCGCCCCGAACGCGACCAAGGTGGCAAAGGCCGCAACGAGAGCGGCAATGATCTCCACAGGTGGGGCCCAGCGCCGTGCCACCGTGGGAGATCCCAGGCGCATGGTGATAGCCGTTATTCCCAGGATGATCGCCAGGGGCAGGTACAGCTTGGCGAGAGTCGATGCTGACGTCGACGGTGTGGTGACAACCGCCGACCCTGCCCAGTACCAGAACGATGCAAGAGGCGCGCCGGCCAGCAGCAGGCCGTCGGGACGTCCGCGAGAGACGCTCGCGCCCACCACCGTCATTGTTGCCACCGCCATAAGCAGCGCCTCGAACCACGCAGGCGTGGCGATGACGGTCATGGCCACGACAACGATGAAGACGCTAGCTGCAGCGAGCGCGTCGCCCATGCCTTTGATGTGGCGGAGCAGATGCCCCACCCCGGCGCTGGTTGCGGCTGCCGCCACGAGGACGACGCAATAAACCGTGGCGTCGGCGGCACCGGTGTAGCAGGTGAGCACCGCAGCGAGCAGCACTGTGACGACCGTTGCCAGCGCGCTGTCCGAGCGCCTGTCGCGCACGACCAGGGACGCCATGGAACCGGCCATGAGCCACGCGCATATCGTCAGCCACAGGACGCGCGGTGGCGTCTCGACCGCTGTCACCACGTCGGCTGCTGCCACCTGCAGCAGAAGAGCCACTGCAGCAGCGCCCATGACGACGCCGAGGCGCGATACGTGTGCCTGTGCTGCCAGGGCTATGACGATTGTCGCCATGACGATGCCTTGTGAAAGTCCCGCCATAGGCTGCGTTGCTGCGTCAATCAAGAAGACGCAACTCACGGAGATCGCTCTAGGAC
>JBEPVH010000248.1:0-4050 GCA_041691115.1 bacterium
GCCCGCGGGCGCGCCACCCCCCCCCCCCATTTGGCCCCCCAGCGGCGGGGCCCGGGCTCGGCCGGGGCCCGGAAGTCGCTCTACTGCTCCTTGTCCGCCTCGTCGACGGCCCGGCGCTGGAGCTCCTGGACGACTGTCTGGTCGGCCAGGGTGGTGGTGTCGCCCAGCTGGCGCTGCTCGCTGATGTCGCGGAGCAAGCGGCGCATGATCTTGCCGCTACGAGTTTTGGGCAACTCCGGCGTAAACGTAATCCACTTGGGTTTGGCGATGGCTCCGATGAGCGTGCCGACATGGTTGCGGAGTTCCGCTACCAGAGTGGTGGTCTCCTCGAAACCGGAACGCAGCGTGACGAAGGCGGCGATCGCCTGTCCCGTCTGCTCGTCGTTCTTAGCCACGACGGCGGCCTCGGCCACGGCGGGATGATCCACCAGCGCGGACTCCACCTCGGTTGTGGAGATGCGATGACCCGACACGTTCATCACATCATCGACACGACCCATGAACCAGAAGTAGCCATCGTTGTCGACACGGGCGCCGTCGCCCGCGAAATAGCGATCGCCGTACTTGTTCCAGTAAGTCTCGCGGTAGCGATCGTCATCGCCCCAGATGCCGCGGAGCATGCCGGGCCATGGCTGGGTGAGGACCGCATAACCACCGCCGCCGGGGCCGACTTCCGTGCCCGCCTCATCAACGATGGCCGCACCGATGCCGGGCAGAGGACGTGTCGCCGATCCCGGCTTGAGGGTCGTGAGGCCAGGGAGCGGCGCGATCATGATGCCGCCCGTCTCCGTCTGCCACCACGTGTCGACGACGGGAGCTGTGCCGCCACCGATGACGTCGCGGTACCACATCCAGGCTTCGGGATTGATCGGCTCACCGACGGTGCCGAGGACGCGCAGCGTCGAGAGGTTGTGGCGCTCGGGGAATTCGCTGCCCCACTTCATGAATGTGCGAATCGCCGTGGGTGCGCAATAGAGGACGGTGACGCCGTAGTTCTCGATGATCGACCACCAGCGGTCCTTGTCGGGGAAGTCCGGCGTGCCCTCGTAGAGAACCGAGGTGACTCCGTTGCCCAGCGGCCCATACACGATGTACGTGTGGCCCGTCACCCAACCGATGTCGGCGGCACACCAGTAAACGGTGTCCGGCTGGATGTCGAACACCAGATCGTGCGTGTACATCGCTTGCAGCAGGTAGCCCGCCGTCGTGTGCTTGATGCCCTTGGGCTTGGCAGTGGTACCCGACGTGTACAGCGTGAACAGCAACTGCTCGGAGTCGAGCTGCGCCGGAGCGCATTCAGTCGACTGTGTGGCGATGAGGTCGTGGTACCAGTGGTCGCGACCGTCGGTCATCGGGACGTCGTTGCCGGTGCGCTTGACGACGACAACGTTCTTGATGGTCGGTGCCTTGAGCAGTGCAGCATCGGCATTGAGCTTGAGCGGTACCGTGGCGCCGCGGCGCCACGCCTGGTCCTGGGTGATGAGGCAGACAGCACCTGCGTCGTTCATGCGGTCGGCGACAGCCTCAGCCGAGAAGCCACCGAACACGACGGAGTGGGCGGCGCCGATACGCGCGCAGGCGAGCATGGCGACGGGCAGTTCGGGAACCATTCCCATGTAGATGCCGACGCGGTCTCCGGCAACGACGCCGAGTTCGAGAAGCCCGTTGGCCAGGCGGCAGACGTCGTCGAGGAGATCCTTGTAGGTGATGGAGCGGGTGTCGCCGGGCTCACCCTCAAAGAGGTAGGCGGCCTTGTCGCCGCGGCCGGCAGCGACGTGCCTGTCGAGGCAGAGGTAGGAAGCGTTGAGCTTGCCGCCGTCGAACCAGCGGGCGAAGGGCAACTCCCACGTCAGCGTCGATGTGGGGGGCGTGAACCAGTCGATGTACGTGTCGGCCTGGCGCGCCCAGAAGGCTGTGGGATCGGCCGCCGCCTCGGTGTAAAGGCTCTCGTCGCGAACACGGGCGGAGGCCTGGAACTCGGGGCTGGGGGGGAAGCTGCGGCCTTCCTTCTGGAGGGCCTCGATGGTTTTGACGTCCACGGACACGGTGTCTCCTCGGTCTGAATTGGGGTACGCATGATGGAACTTCAGCACCCCTGCCTGCTGAATACGGGCTGAGATCACCGATTCCGCCGTGAAAATCTGTGTCTTGACATCCATGTCAACGATGTGCACAGTTCGACCTTGATATCAATGTCAATTTTGTCCGTGTGATGTCCGTGTTAGTTGACTAGGGTGTCAATCACGCCGACGGTGAGACCCGCGGCGATGTGGAAACGAGGAGAGAGAGATGAGCGGTGGGGGTCCTAGATCAAGGGGTCAGGGGGGCCACGTCGAGGGGTTCGCAAGCCGTCCGTTCGAGCGGGCAGAGGCTGTGAAGGCCCTCGATTCGATGGTTGACGGGTTTCGGATGCTGGGTGTCTACGCAGGCATCCCCGAGGACCGCGTCGGTACCACCACCAGCTTTGCCGAGCTGGTTCAATCCGCCAGCGATGGCATGCCCAAGTACGTCAAGGGCGAGCAGCGCCACCACTACAACGCGCTGTTCGTGGCCGTCGGGGCGCGCTGCCGCAAGGTTCTCGATCGCATGATTCACAGCGACGCCGGCCAAGGACGCGATCCTGTCGTGGCCAGCGCCTTCGATAGGTTCGTTGCCGGCCTGAGCGACGATGCGACAACCCTGCTGCGCATCGCTGTCGCAGCCGAGCTGGCCCGCGTCGACGCCGCCGGAAGCCGCCGCGCCGAGGCGACCAACCCACTGCGTGGGGTCGTTGACCTCTACGAAATGGGTGCCGTCGTCTCGTCCGGTCCCGGCAACAACGCAGTCCTGCGCCTGGCCTCAGGCCAGCAGATGGATCTCGAGTGGACGGGTTCGGTGATCTCGCGCAACGTCGCGGGCCGCCTCCGCCCGGCGCCTGAGGTCGACCTCAGCTTCTAGCTCTCTCTTTTCATGCGAGGGGGGCAACTCGCCCCCCTCGCTGCAATATCGCCTCCACTGTCCGTGTGCTGTCCGGGAACCGGTCCAACAATGGTCAGAGAGATGGGATGGACCCGGAATGGGTCCTAGCGAGGGTGGGATATGGCAACCGAGCACAGCCCCGACGCCGGAGCCGCCAAAGGCTTGACGCGTCGCGCGGTCGACACGGCGAAAACTGCTTTTGATGCTTCAGAACCGACGTCGCGCCGGGTTCGCGCTGGCGCCGTGATTGCGGGAAGCCTCTCGGCGGCCGTGGTCGGCAGCGTTGTCGGTGTCGATGTCGTCCAGACCCTGGACCCCGGGATCCTCCACGGCCTGGCTCCCTACGAGGCGGCCACGTGGATCACCGCCATCTCTGCGGTCAGCACCGGAGCCGTCGTCTCCGGAATTGGCGGCATCGCCATCAACGACGCCGATGAGTACTGGCATCCCGGCCGGAAAATGGTCTACCGCGGCCGGATGCACAGCATGTTCGCCCACAGCCGCACTGCCTCCTTCGTGGTCGGTGGAGCCTTCGCTCTCATGGCCGCCGGATTCGAGGTGCCCCATCTCCTTCACGTCGGCGGTGAGATGACGGGCGTTGTCCATGGATTCGGTGATGTCGCCGCCGTCTTCGGCGTGACGGGGCTCACGGCTCACGCCGGCGCCAAAGCCTGGAGCCACGGGCTGCCCAAGCCCCAGCAACAGCACCAACTCTCCGAGTAATATTCGGCCCCTTCCAAGGGGTGGAACATTACGAGGGGGACCCATGGCAGTCGAGCGTGATTCCGATCCCGGCCGCGGCCTAGTCAGGCGCGCCGGAAGCGAAGCCAAGACGATCTTCAATGAGGACGCACCGACGGGACGCCGCGTCTCCGCCGCCGTCAAGGTGGTCGGTGGTGCCGGAGCGCTTGTCGCCGGTTCGATCCTCGGTTTCGATGTGATCAGCGCGATTGATCCTGGCCTTATCCATGCGGCCGCTCCGATGCTCGGCGCCGGCGGCATCGCCGTCGTCGCAGGCGTCGGCGGCGTCGCTGTCATTTCGCTCGGTGGCGGCATGGCGATGGACACGGCCTATGGCCGCGACGGCAAGAT
>JBEPVH010000249.1:0-4031 GCA_041691115.1 bacterium
GACAGGAATGCCGCTGCCGTCGCGGATGGTGATGGTGACAGCCGCCGAGACGAGGAGGATCGATGCGCACACCAGCAACGTCGTGATCCAGGTGCGCTCGCGGATACCCCTGACCACCAGAAGGATGGCGAAGGCCGTCAGGCCGAGAGCCAGTTCGGTGCGCACGGTGAGCAGCAGACGGGACGGTTCGTCCAGCCACGGAGAGAGCCCCTCCCCCGTCTCGGCCGGCGCCACGAAGGCGGCGACAGCGCAGACCCAGAGGGCCACGCAACGCGGACCGCGAATCAGCGCCGCCAGCGCCCGCGACATCCCCGAGTGAGCCATGACCGCGTAGACAGCGACGCCCATTCCCTTGCCTTAGCGACGTAAGTGGCGCCCCCGGCACAGGGCCGGGGGCTGCGTCAAACGTCGCGCCGCGGAAAGGACATCGCACGGACGGTCGAACCGGGCCTATTCCAGGCCGGCGACACCACGGCGCGTCGGCGGCGTGACGGCCACCTGCTTGGTGACGATGCGGTGCTGCTTGGTCTCGTCGAAGACGCGCACAACGCCGGGCAGAACCGCCGAAAGAATGCCCCTGGGCAAGTTGTGGAAGTAGGTACCCCGGGACGGCAGGTCGCCGCCGCCGAATGACTCGAACTCGAGCATGTCGAGGTGAGCCCGCTCCCACTCCTTCCAGGGAAGACCCTTGGTCTCATCCCACGGCATGACGGCGATGTTCCAGGAGATCTCCTGATGCATCTGCGTCTCATGCGTCGGCATGTGCGGGCCGGCGCCGCCCTTACGGAACTGCGGGTTGTCCTGCGACAGCCAGCCGTGCGCCCGCACCAGCGTGATCGCCAGTTCATTGGTCTCGGGAAGAATCTCGTACTCGGCAGTGCGGTCCAGCATCACGGCGATGCCACCGGCAACGATGAACTTGCTCGCTGGGAATCCGTTGTTGCGGTCAGCCCCCTGCACCAGGTCGGGAACGGCAGGCCGCGTGATCTCGCCGAACGGCGTATCCGCAACCGAATGGTCGGCGTGCTGCGGCAGCTTGATGAGGATGCGTGTCCGATGGTTGTGCTCGTTGTTCTCCCACGTCACGTTGATGCGGGAGAAGGGCTCGTCGGCAAACTTGCGCACCGTCGTGGGCAGTGCCACCGCCTTGGCAGGACCTGTGGGGTCGAAGGTGTAGGTGTCGCCGCTGTCGGGTTCGTCGACGAATCGCACCGCGGGAATCGACGCCTCCTCGACTGCACGGTCACCGTCTTTGCGTGCCAGCTTGGCCCAGCCCAATGGCGGCACCCGGCGCGCCACGCGGCTCATGCCGGGCTCATCCTGAATCACGATGTCGCGCTCGAAGTTCGACGGATTCCAGACGTACTCGCCGAAGTCGCGAAGCTTGGGAGCGAACTCGCGCAAGGCACTCCAACTGATGGCGGCGGCGGTGTCCAGGGTTTCCTGGGCACGTGCCATCACCTGACGCGTCACCTCGTCGACGCCCGAAGCGCACGCCGAGTCATGCGCCGCGTTCTCGATCTGGTTGCGCCACGACGACTGCAGGAGCTGCGACGGATAGCGCGCCATGGCGAATGCCGCCAGGGGCTCCGCGTAACGCTCAAGCCCGCGCTCGGCGCGCGACGTCAGCAGACGTTGATCAACACGGTTGCTGATGACGTTGGGCAGAAGATTCTTGTCACCGGCAGAGCGGATCTCGCCCCTGTAGACATGAGGATTGCGCAGCGGTGCCAGGTCGGCCCAGAACTCGGGGATGGATGACATTCGGGCACCGGCGGCGGCAGCAGAGTCGGCGATGCCTTCGAACGGAACCGAGTGGTCAGAGCCTGCAAGGAACAGTGCAGCCTCGCCGGGATGGCGCGCCGCCAGCTTCTTGAAGGCGTCGGCTGTGATGTCGTGGTGGTAGTAGCCCTCTTTGAGGTTGAACACCTCGACAGCGGAGCCGTCGGCTGTCTTCCAGACAAAGCGCATCGGCAGTTCGCGCTTCATGCCGCGCTCGCCGATCACCTTGCTGATGCCGACTTCGCGAAGAATCTTGGGCAGCTCGGGGATGAGGCCGAATTGATCCGGGCAGTAGGCGACGTCCATGACCTTGCCCAGCTCGGTGGCGCGGGCGATACCCCACTGCAGATTGCGCAGCGTGGTCTCACCGGACACCAAGAACTGATCGCTCAGCGTGTACCAGGGTCCGACATGAATCCGTCCGTCGATGATGAGTTGTTTGAGTTTTGCCTCGGCGGCGGCGCGCTCAGCCGGTTCGATGGCATTCAGGTAGTCGTCGATCGGCGCCACCTGACCATCGAAAGTGAAGGCGCGAAACGCGGGATTACGATCCAGCATCTCGACGAGACCGTCGACGAGTTCAATGAGGATGCCGCGGTACGTCGCGAACGTCCAATACCACTCGCGATCCCAATGGGTGTGCGGCACGATGTGCACGCGTCCGGGTACTGCTCCCTGCTGATCGTCAGCCATGTCTCCCCCCTTGTCCCGTGTTACGCGACCTCGCGCCCCGGGCCCCCAATGTCGGTGGCAATGTCCTTGAACAGTGTCCGCACCTGGTCGCCCACCACTTCATCGAGGTCGATGGCCTTGACCATGAGATCCCACGGCGGCTGAATGCGCAGCGTGAGGTCAACGGCGGCAACAGTGTCGGCGCCGCGGGCGCGAAGCTTGATGACCGCCTCACCGCTGCCCCCCATGCGTTTGCCGGCGATGCGGATCGTCCGGCCGTCGGGCGACGCCTGAACAGAGCGGATGACATCGGTGCGAGCCTTGGCCCGGGCAATGACGACAGCCGACACGGTGCGGGGGTCGGCGCCGGCGACGACTTCCTCGAACTTCATGGCAACGTGCACCGGCTCTCTCCTGGAATCTGGTGTCGGGCGGGCACGATAGCGATTGCAGCGGTGGCTGCGTTTGCCCGCCCGTCTAGAAGCGGAGGTCGGCGTCACCCGTCTGCGCGGCGCTTCGGCGGCGCCCGATGGTGTGAATCGTCAACCCCGTGATCGATGCCAGGAGGACGATTGCGCCAAGAGCGACCACCACTACCGCGGCGGGGCGCCCGACCCAGGTAACCAGAGCGTCAAAAACGCCGTGGCCCTCCGGCTCCGGCGCAGCGCCGATGGCGCTCACCGCCTCTGTGCCCGAGACGTGCCCTCCCCCGCCCCCGCCCGGCGCTGGAGATCCGCCCGTGCCCGCGGCACCTGGCGATGTCCCGGCAGGAGTAGCCGCACCCGGTCCCGTGGCGGTTGTGTGCGGCGCAGCCGAGGCCGCGGCCGACGAGGACGAGCCGACTGAGGCACTCGGCGACGGCGGCGACGGCGGCTGCGGCGTCGTAGGCGGCGCAGCGCCGGCGCCACGTATCTCGACAGCGGCGTAGTTCCAGACATCCGCCGTGGGTGCCGTGTCGCTGAGACCAACTACGGTGCCGGGCGCTGTGGCGACAGGCGTTAGACGTTGCACCCAGCCGGTATACACGCCGTTGCCGGCGTTGTTCTCGGCCACGACGCTGCCGCTCCCCGGGGTGCGCGCTACGCCGTCGGTCCAGTCTTCACCTGCTCCGTAGATCCACGAGTTGGTGCCCGTCGTTGTTAGCGACACCGACTGCGGCCCGGACGCGCCCGAGGCCGCCGCCGTGGCACCGATGGGCATTGCAGCGTCACCACCGGTGAACCCGACGACGGTGACAAGCGACGGGCCGCCACCGTTCACTGTGCGGTTGGCCCGTATCTGCATGTTCGCCGACGCCGACGGCACCTTGCCCCACCACACCTCGGCCACGCCGTGCTGCGCATTGCTGCGCTTGGCCAGCGTCCAGGTGACCGCCGGTCCCTGATAGGTAAGCACGGTGGTCGTCGAACCAACCCCGGCGCTGCCCCCATCGGTTGCCACGAAGATGACGACGAGCTCGTTAGCCACCGTCGTGGAAAAACGTGGCGACAGCGCCACTGCGGGGGACTCAAGGAAATCCTTGGTGATGTGGAGAACCCGCCCCGGCGCGCCACTTGCTGTGCCGCTGATCTCTGCAG
>JBEPVH010000250.1:0-4025 GCA_041691115.1 bacterium
ATCCGCGGCGATGTCGTGTTCGAAAACGCCCTCCAGGACGACTTCGTCGCCCTCTATCCGGGCGGCCGCGTCGTGGCCACCGAGAACGGCTGCTTTGCCAAGACGTTCGGCCTCGACCCCAAGGACGAGCCGACCATTCACGGTGCTGTGTGCAAGCCCGAGGCCTACCTCGAGAATGTCTCGCAGGATGATGCCGGCACTGTCGACTTCTTCGACACCGCCTACACGCAGAACGGCCGCGCCGTTTTCCGCATGGAGGCACTGGGCTGGCACAAGGATGCGCGCGAGATCACCTCGGTGCAGCAGCTGCTCATCCTCAACCGCAACGAGGGCATCATCCCCGCCGTGGCACGGCTGTCGGCGGCTCAAGCGGCTGCCTACTTCATGCTCGGCGAGACGCAGGGCACATCGGCAGGCGGCAAGGACGAGGACGGCAAGTTCCTGCGCGTCCCCGGCACCAACCCGTTCTTCCCGTTGCGCCACGAGATGCAGGGCAACCGCTTCCTTGAGCTCATGGAAAGCTGCGGCTTCGAGGTCTTCCTGCTCAACACCGGCCGTATCGGCGGCGCCAGCGAGCAGGGCAAGAAGGTGACCATCGCCTACTCCTCCGCCGTGGTCAAGGCGATCGCCGAAGGCACCATCGAGTGGGAGAGCGATCCCGATTTCGGCTACGAGATTGCGAGCTCTCTGCCCGGCGTCGACGATGCCGAAATTCTGCAGCCGCGACGCCTTTATGAGCGTCAGGGTCGCATGGACGAATACAACAAGATCGTGGCGCGCCTCAAGCAGGAGCGCAGCGAGTACCTCGCCAAGTGGGACGGTCTCAACCCCTCGATCACCGAGGCAGTTCGCTGAGGCTCCGTCTTATCGGATTGGTTGTCGGGCTCTTGACGGCCGGCTGTTCGGCCGTCAAGCCCGATGCCACCGATTTTCCCAAGCCGACGCCGCCTCAATTGGCGGAGCCGCTGACACAGGGGGCTGCCTACATCACTGTGTCCGGCGCCGCAAGCGGCACGTGGTTCGGCACCGTCGGTTGTGATCTGCAGAATCACGTGGCCCGCATCGAGTCGCGCTCGGGCCGGGGCGACGCTGCGTCGCGAGCCATCGTCGTGACGCTGGTGCACGGTAAGTCGGGCCTGGTGACGTGGTCACCGGGCGACACCAGTGCGCCTGCGGCCACGTACACCGGGACCACGCCGAAGTACGACCTGCCCACCAACGTCGACTATCACAACCCCGTCGGTCTGGCACTGACGGATTCAACGGGGCAGGCTGTCACCGTGACAGGTGAGTACGACTGTTCAAGTGATGGTCGTGGCGGCTACGCGGGAACGACGGGAACCGCCGGTCCGTACAACATCGTCGTGGCCGACGTATCGCGCGTCGGCGATACGCTGCAACTCGATCACTTCAGCGCCATGCTGCATATGGCCTGCGCCACCGGCATCAACGCCGAGGGTTCGGTGATCGTCGAACCCGACAGCCTTCCCGTCATCTTCGACGGCCATCACCTGACAGTGATCACCCATTGGCAGACGGCCCAGGTGGTGGTCCAGGGCGTTGCCGGTGAGAACGGTTTGTCGGGGACCATCCGCGTCGACTCCGGCCCCTGCCACACGCCGGCAGCACTCAACTGGACGGCGACGATCGATCCCGCTGTCGCCGTGCATCCGCTGGGATGACGTCAGGCCGGCGCCGTCCCCGACGGCAGCACGGGATCGTGCCAGCCGCTGCTGAGAAGTTCGTGGAAGTCGGCTGCCTCATCGGCTGCATGAACACCGCCGGGATAGCTGATGTGGCCCAGCCCGTCGGGGCTGAAGGCGACAAGGAACGCGTCGTGTTCAACGGCGTACGAACCGTCGGTATGGGGTGATTCGGGAGTTGCCACGTCGGGCATGTGGGCCTGACCCTGCGCAATCCGGATCTGATCATTGGTGCCCGTCAGACCGACGAACGTGGGATCGAAGTTGGCGAGCCAGGTCTTGAGGACCGCCGACGTGTCGCGCGCCGGATCTGTGGTGATGAAGAGGACGGCTATCCGTTCCCTCTCTGCTGGCGTGAGGCTGCGCACGGCAAGTGCAACTGTCGCCATGGCGGTGGGGCATTCATCGGGACAGTGGGTGTAGCCGAAATAAATGAGCGTCAGCTTGCCCTGGGTCTTGGCTGCCATGGAGTAGGCGGCGCCGTTCTGGTCGGTGAGATGGATGTCGGGCTTGCTGACAGGGCGTACGAAGGACGCTCCGTGCCACTGGTACGGCGCTGTGGGTGCCGGGGTCGGCGAAGCCTCGTCGCAGGCGGCGAGGGTCAGCAGGACAAGGAGGGGCAGGAGACGGCGCATTGGAGCGATGATGCCGGGGTGGCCCGTCCGCCCGTCCTCCTCGCCCCTGGTGTATGGCGCCTGCCGACGTTCGGCAGCGACGCCATCAACTCGTACGCGTTTCTCAATGAGAGCGGCAGCATCACCCTGGTTGACGCCGGTCTGCGGGGATCGACCAAGCGCCTGGTGCGTCAACTCGAACTGCTCGGCAAGGCGCCTGCCGACGTCGACAGGATCCTGGTGACGCACGCGCACTTCGATCATGTCGGCGGCTTGAGGAAGCTGCAGAAGGCCACGGGCGGGCGCGTCACCGCGCACGAGATTGATGCGCCATTTGTGCGCAAGGGGCATGCCCCGCCGATCGACAAGCGCAAGCCATTGGGCATTGTCATGGGACTAGCAGCCAGCCGTTTCCCGCGCTGCGATGTCGACGAAACATTCGCCGACGGCGATGTGCTCGACGTCGGCGGCGGTGTCACCGTGCTGCACACACCCGGCCACTCGCCGGGCCATTCATCGTTTCTGCACAAGCCCTCAGGTGTCCTCATCACCGGCGATGCACTGTTCAATATCACCAACCGAATCGCCTACTCCGCTGCGATGTTCTGCACGGACTTCGTGCAGGCGCGGGTGACGGCGGAGCGCTTGGGTGACGCCGACTACGAGACCGCCGCCTTCACGCACGGCCCGGAAATCCGTACCGCGGCGCGCGCCAAGGTGCGCGAATTCCTGCAGCGCCAGAAGAAGAAAAAGGCCTAGGTCTCGCGCAACAGCACGAGGTGACCCGGTGCCAGCACCGCACGCTGGGTCACCACAGCACCGCCGCAACCGTCGCATTGCAGGGCAGCACCGCTGCCACCGAAGTCCGTCGCCAGATCGCTGACGGCGGCGCATGACGTGCAGCGATAGACGATGAAGACGTCACCGACGACCACTGTCGGCGCCGTCGGTGCGGCAACGCTCCAGGGCGTCCAGTGGTAGTTGGATGACGGTGTTAGAGGCGGTGGAGGAAGTGCCGTTGCCGCCGGGGCGGCGTCCTCGTCTTCGCCGTCCTCGTCGTCTTCGTCGTCCTCATCACCGAGGATCTCGGTGACCTTGCGCATCTCGCCCTTGACGAACCCCTGCTTGGGGCCGATCGAAAGCGCCAGATCACCCGCCGCCCACACCCAGTCGGCGAAAGCCTCGCCGGCGCTGGTGTCGACCTCGATCTCGCCGCGCGGATTGACGGTGACAGTGAAGTTCTCGAACTTGCCCCGCTGGCTCTCATCGCTGGCGACGGCGCGTTCGTGCAACTGCGCCAGCAGCGCCACCAGGCCGGGATCCATGGTCCCGGCCAGATCGCGATCGGCCAGAACGTCAGCCACCACCACGAAGTCCATCTCGGCGCGGGATTCTAGGCAACTGCGACCGCGGGCCGTGGGTGCTTCGTGCCTATGCTCCGCCGATCATGCCGTCGCGCATCCGCCGCACCCTGATGGCCGTGGCGGTGGACACGCGCTCGCTGCGGGCGTCGGCGCAGTTCCGGCGACTGTTCGTGGGTCACCTGATTTCCACGATCGGACGCCAGATCACGGTGGTCGCCGTGCCCTTCCAGGTCTATCAGATGACCAAGTCGCCGGTCCTCGTCGGCCTGCTCGGTCTGGCCCAGGTGATCCCCCTCATCCTGGTCTCGATACTGGCGGGATCGCTTGCCGACACCCTCGACAGG
>JBEPVH010000251.1:0-4011 GCA_041691115.1 bacterium
GACGTGGCGCGTCGCGCCTACCGCAGCGGTGTTGCGCCTGACAAAGAACGCCGCCGCATTGCAGGGATGCTGCAGCGCCGCGGCTTCTCAGGGCAGATCATCTCCGGAGTTCTGCGCACGCTGGGAGCCGAACAGGACTGACGGTCAGGCGGCAGGACGCGCTGCGACCATTGCCCGTTCGTAGATCACGACGCGGTTGAGCGCCACCCACGCGAGTACCGCCAGTCCCAGGCCCAGAAGGGCAAGGCCATCGATCTTGAGCCACTGCGCTGCAAAGCCTCCTGCGATCCCACCCACGAGGCCACCGGCTGCCAGCGTCAATGTGTAGAAGGCCATGAGTGCTGACCTGTCGGCAGCGAATGTCTCCGAACACTCGGCCAGGTAGGCGACGGCGGCGGGACCGAATCCGGCCAGCATCACGATGCCTGCCATGAGGGCGGGGGCAAAGAACGGCGCGTACTGCAGCGGCGTGTGGTTCACCGCGAGCAGCGTGGCGCAGAGAACGCCGGCACCGGGCACGGCACGGCGCATGGTGATGGCGGAGCCGCGCTTGGCCAGTGTCGGCGTCCACAGCACAATGCCGACCACCAGCAGGATGAGTCCGGCGGGGAGCACCAGCGACACGATGCGCTCGTCGAAATGGTGGACGAGATGCTGTGTCGGGTCCTCGGCGGCGCCGGATTTCATCTGCCCGGCGATGTTGGCGAGGAACGCCGTGATGATCGCGAAGGCGGCGAGCCAGGCCGGCAGAAAGGTACGGATCGGACCCTTGCCGATGACCGCCTTGACGATGACGCCGATAGGGGAGACGGGAAGGGGTGGCACTGACGGGATGAAGCGCAGGCAGACCACGCCCGCCGCGACGTAAAAGAGGGCGAACACCAGGAACGCCAGGTGGTGGAGGCTGTGGAAGACGAACCCGGCGAAGAGCCCACCAATGGCGAACCCACCAAGATTACTCGCTTCAAACGCACCAGCCGCACGCGCCCGGGCGGCTACCGAGTGGCTGGTGGCGGCGGCGATGGTGCCCAGGGCCGTCGGCACGAAGGCGGCTGCCGCTACACCTTCAAGGAGGCGGGCTCCCGCGATTTGCGACGGCTGAATTGCCAGTGCGACAAGCACCAGGCCGAAGGAGCCGATGAGCGGACCTCCGATCAGGAAGCGCGTGCGGCCCAGGCGGTCGGCGAAGCGGGCCAGGACGGGCGCGAAAACGAGTTCAGCCAGAAGGTTGACCGAGGCGACGAAGCCGATCATCTTGGCCTCGACCCCGCTATCGCTCAGGAGGAACTGAACCGAGAGGCCTGCCCCAACGGTGCCGATGCGGAGAAGGAGGGTGGCCGCCAAGAGGGCGCGGATGGCGACCGGGCGTTCCTCGACGAGTTCGTGCTCCAGATCGGAGACCGCGGCCAGATCGGCTGCTGACGCATGCGGCGGCACGGGACCGGCGGGATCAGCGTCCACGGGCACAAGGGTAGTCGAGGGGCAGGTTCCCAGCGGGCCACGAGGAGGTCGCGATGCCACGGCGTCCCGCCGACCCTTACAATGTGCGAACGGTCTGAGACGGGCCGGCCGGAACGATCCGGCCCCGGCGAACCGTCAGTTCGGATGCCGACTGACGGCCGTGCGCCTCCCCGGTTCAGAACGGCGCTCGCCCGAGGTGCCGGGCACCTCTTCATTCTTGAACCCCCGGAGAGTTCGCTATCGAACCCGCAACCTTGCTCCTAGCCGGAGCAGTGGCCGTCACTGTCATCGCCGCCGTCATTGCCATCTGGTACATGCGCCAGCAACTGGCTATCAAAGACGCCGCCCTGGTGTCGCGCGATACCGAACATCGCGACGACCGCGGTCTTGCCGAGCAGGAACGCAAAGCGATCATCCTGTCCGCCAAGGAAGAGGCACTCAAACTCCGCGGTGAGGTTGAAGCCGAAGTACGCGAGCGCCGCGTCGAACTGACGAAGGCGGAGCAGCGCGCCGCATCACGCGACGAAACGCTCGAGCGCCGCCGCAAAGAAGTCGAGACGGGCGAGCAGAAGCTCGAGCGCCGCGAACAGGAATTGATCGAGGCACGCGCGTCGGTCGACGGCGAGCGCGCCGGCATCCAGACTGAACTCGAACGTATTGCTGCGCTCACCCAAGAGGCGGCCCGCACCGAACTCATGGCGCAGGTTGAATCCACTTTGCAGGGCGAAATTGCGCAGAGCATCCGCGAGGCCGATGAACGCGTAAAGGAAGAGTCGTCCGAGCGCGCCCGCCAGGTCATCGTGCAGGCGATGCAGCGCTACGCATCGGATCAGACCGGCGAGTCGTCGGTCACCGTCATGCACCTTCCCTCCGACGAACTGAAGGGCAGGATCATCGGCCGCGAAGGCCGCAACATCCGCGCGCTCGAAGCGGCGACGGGCGTTGACGTCATCGTCGACGACACGCCCGAGGCGGTTGTCCTCTCTGCATTCGACCCAGTCCGCCGCGAGGTCGCTCGCGTGACCCTGGAGCGCCTGTTCGCCGACGGCCGCATCCACCCAGCCCGCATCGAAGAGATGGTCGCCAAGACCCGCTCCGAGGTCACCCAGCGCATCCGCGAAGAGGGTGAGGCGGCGTGCCAGGAACTGGGGCTGTCGTCCGTGCATCCCGAGCTCCAGAAGTTGCTCGGGACTCTGCGCTTCCGTCACAGCTACGGCCAGAACGTCCTGACCCACAGCAAGGAGACCGCAGCCCTCTGCGGCATGATCGCTGCGGAGATCGGCTGGGACGAGCAGAAGGCCAAAGAGATCGGCCTGTTCCATGACATCGGCAAGGCAGCCGAGCATGAGATCGACGGATCGCATGCCGTTATCGGCGCCGAGATCCTTGCCCGCCTGGGACGCCCTGCCGACGTCATCCAGGCCGTCCGCTCACATCACTACGACGAGGAGCCCCGTTCCATCGGGGCGTTCATCCTCATGACCGCCGATTCGATCTCGGGGTCGCGCCGTGGAGCGCGCCGTGAGGCACTGGCCGCCTCGCTCAAGCGCATCGAGCGCCTGGAGGACATCGCCGCCGACTTCGCTGGTGTCGAGCGCGCCTTCTGCATCCAGGCAGGCAAGGAAATCCGTGTCCTCGTCCGTCCCGAGGAGGTCGATGACGACGGTGCCCAGGTCCTTGCCCGGCAGATCGCCCGCCGCCTTCATGCCGAGGGCAGCTATGGCGGCAGGATCAAGGTTGCTGTCCTTCGCGAGACCCGAAGCGTTGAATACGCCAAATGACCCCAGGTAACGATTGGGTCGCACCGGGGGCCGCCCCCCTGGCACTCGCACAGAATCGAGACACGTCTCAGCTAACGTCCGAGCAATCGTCCTCACAAGGAAGTCAGCACTCCGTGGAAATACTCAAGGTCTCAGCGGGCAGTAAGCCCGTCGCGGTGGCCGGCGCTATAGCCGGCGTCATCCGCACACAGTCCAAGGTTGAGGTCCAGGCAATCGGTGCCGGTGCCATCAACCAGGCCATCAAGGCCATCGCCATTTCCCGCGGGTATGTAGCGCCCGGGGGCATAGACCTGGTATGCATCCCCTCCTTCATCGACATCTCGATTGATGGCGAGGAGCGCACAGGAATACGATTGCTGGTCGAGTCTCGATAACGAGCGCCGGCGCAGAGAGGGGGAGACAGTGCGAATCTGGTTTGACACGGAGTTCATCGAGCGTGGTTCCGACCACGCTATCCAGATCATTTCCATCGGCATGGTCCGCGAGGACGGCGCCGAGCTCTACCTGGAATCCTCCGAATTCGAGCCGAAGGACGCCTCGGAATGGGTGGTCGCAAATGTCTTCGACAAGCTCGGCCCCGAGTCCGAGCGCATCGACAGGGCGGAGATGCGCAGCCGCATCGTCGACTTCTGCGGTGAATCGCCCGAGTTTTGGGCGTACTTCCATGCATACGACTGGGTAGTCCTGGCACAACTCATGGGGACCATGAGCGACTTGCCGCCCACGTGGCCCATCTGGTCGCATGACCTCAAGCAATTGGCGTGGTCGC
>JBEPVH010000252.1:0-4004 GCA_041691115.1 bacterium
TCGGTCATCGCCCTCGGCGCCGGACACTCGCACATCACGACTCCTGCCTTGCGTGAAGTGGTGCACGAGGCCACTGTCGATGTGCGAGTTGTTCTGCTTCGACCCGACCCGGACCTTGGCCGCTCAGTGCTCGAACTCCGCCGACGATGCCTGGCATCCAAGGACCGAACATGGATTCGAGACGGTATCGACTGGCTTGAGCGGTGGAGCGCCGATGGACTAGACGAAGAACTAGCTGACCATGTCGTGTACTCAGGGGGCCGCAAGCCTGCACAGACGGTCCACGACATCGTGGAGGGTATGGCATTGGCTTAGCCGGCAGTTCGGCGATATTGCTCGTCGGGTTGAACGGCCAAGCGCCAGGCGGTGCCCGACGCGCCGACAGGCGGTGGTGTGACGGTGCCGCGTCGCGGCGGAGTGACTCACCTCGAGGGCGGCTGGCTCGCAGCGAATTAAACTGCGGGCAGACGTACCCACAGTGCGGCATGACCACCGTTGTGTTCGCTTAGCAGCTCTCCTCGACGACGAGAAGACGCCGGTGACTCGCATCCCGGAAATCGCCGAGGTCGAAGTGGCTGAACGGGGGGGCATCGCCGCCCAGAACTGTGTCTAAGCGAGGCCGTTGCCGCGAACAGCGGGATACTCGGCCTATGCGACATCGCATCCACGACTTCCTGCATGCGCTTCTTGTGGTCCATAGATCCACCACCGTAGGTCTAGAGGGTCGAGCATCCACTCATGACGGCGTGCCTTGCGATCGCCCATGCCGGCGGCGCCCGCGGCTGGCGCCCCGATCGCAGCGAACGCTGGCCACTACGCCGGGCCGGCGAGGCCGATCACAGTGCCTTCAGGGTCACGAAAATGCGCAACGACAAGGCCGTTGGGCGACGTCACCGGATCCATTAGCCGCGTGCCGCCGAGCGCCTCGGCGCGCTCGAGCGCGACGCCCACTCCGGCCACGCCGACGTAGAACATCGCGTGAGCGGTGAAGTCTGCCCCTCCGCCAATACCGCCCCGTATGCCCGCTCCATCGTCGGTCTGGATCAGATCGAGGAAGCCGTACTGATCGGCATCCGAAACCTCGGCGGCCACGGGTGAAGGCGTCGCGAACTCCCAGCCGAAAAGAGCCTGGTAGTACTCGCGCAGGCGCTCCGGATTGGTACCGATGATCTCGAAGTGCACAACTGGGTCGGCCATGCACACACACTATCTAGTGACGCGTGACCAAGGCCGTGCAGCGCCCGCTCATTGCGGCGAATCGGGCGCTCTTCTGCCGAGGAGCCAACGCCTGGCCCGAAGCGGCCCAGAATAGGGGGCCGCCGTCCGTGGCGTCGTACCCCTTGACTGCCAACATAGTTTGATTCTCCACCTGCGGAGCGTTGGCCCGCCCTCGCCACCGCTCCATGGCCTCGTGTCTCGCCACGCCCAAGAAATTGATCCGTTCAGGATCCACGGAGACAGCTGTGATGGCAACGAGCATCTACTCGCCGAACTCGCGTGCCCGCGAGACGAGATGGCGGTGAGCATCGACGGCGCTGTCCGCTTCTCGGCTGTCCCGCTTCTCGGCATCCACGAGAGGCGGGTGTTGATGTCGACGGTGTCACCGCTCGCAACAGTCGCTGTCGACCAGTCGGGCCGCCGCTCGATCGTCGACGAAAGCACAACTGCCGCTGTCTCCGTCATCCGCACGTTCTAGGCGTCCACGCTGCCGGCGCTCAGTACCCACCCCAGTCCCGTCGGCCGTAAGGGCCGTAGCCGTCGAGCGTCGGATCACATCGAACGGTGTAGGTCGCAGCCATCTCAGCACATGATCCGTCAGGTGTTCTTCGTTGTGGCGTTGGGCGGACCATCGATGACTCGTGGCGCGTATTCGAGCTGCTGGATGCGGCCGTCGAACGTACGGCTGCTGATCATGTCCATGGCGACATCGGGGTAGCCGTCGTAGATGCGCTCTCGACCGGTGCTGCCGGTGATGAGTGGAAAAACGCTCACTCGGAAACGATCCACCAGTCCGGCGCGCAACAGCGAGCGGCACAGGGTCAGGCTGCCTATGGTGCGCATCGACGCCGTGCCGTGGGCCTTCATATCTGTCACTGCGGCGACCGCGTCGCCCGTCACCAGCCGCGTGTTCGGCCACGACAGCGGTTCCTCGAGAGAGCTGGAGAACACGACCTTCGACAAGCCGGCGAGTCCCTCGGTTCCCGGCTCACCGTCGGCAGCTAAACCCGACATCAGCCGGTACGTGTTCGTGCCCATCAGGACGAGGAAGCCGGCCGACGGGTCCTCCTCCAAGGAGGCGAGATATTCGGGTCCCGCGAGCCCCCAATAACCCGGCCAGCCTTCGGCGGAACCGTAACCGTCGAGCGAGGTGACGAAATCTACGAGGAGTTCTGGCATGTGTGCTTTCTCCTTGTCCCGTTCTGTACTGCTCCTGGTTGACTTGACATGCAAACGACATATGACTGGTGAGACTGACGATCCGCGGGCAACACAGCCCGGTAGCCGCGACCCGGCACCCGGGCGCCTGGCGATGGTCAGGCGGCCGATGGTCGTCCGTCCAGCGACACTCGCGATGACGGCCGCGGGCTGACCTCAGCGCGATGTTTCGAGAGGCCACACCTCGACGACGCCCTGATTCACGGCACACGGTACGCCGGAGGCCAGTTCCGCGGCTTCCTCGGCGTTGTCTGCCTCGATGACCATGAACCCGGCGAGCGGTAGTTCTGACCGCATGAATGGACCGTCGGTCGTGTGTATTCCGGCGGCGTTGTGGTTTCGGACTTGCACTGGAGCGCCGGCCATGCCCATCGTCGCGCCGCGTGCTTTTAGCTGTGCGTCGTGCGCGTGGGCTGCGTCCCGGACGGACGCGTCAGTCTGCTCGTAACCCTGTTGATCGCCGTAGCCGATCACGATGAAAGTGGCCATGTCTGTCTGTCTCCTCTGTTGGATGGATACCGGTCCAGATTGTTGAAGCCGGCTACCGCGGTGTGGCGTGGGTTCTGGGTGAGTTCTTGGGTCCTGCTTTTGGTCGACGTGGTGCAGGTCCACATCCGCATCCGACCAGAGAGTTCGAGCAGTGGACGACCTGCGGGCGCACTTCGAAAGACAAGCGTCGACCAATGCGCACTCGGGCGACGTTGACTACTCGTGCTCGGCGGGCGCGGTCGGATGTTGTAGCGCGGTCAGTGCGACGACGATCGCAATAGCGACGAGGGCGGCGGCTATCCAAAACGCCAGGTGGTAGCCGCCGGTCAACGCGGCTGCGTCGGATGCTCCGGAGCTGCGCAAGTTATGGCTGCGTGTCGCCGACAATGTGGCGAGCAACGCAAGGCCGAGCGCGCCGCCGACTTGCGCGGAGGTGTTGACGAGGCCCGAGGCCAAACCGGCGTCCTCGTCGCTGGCTCCTGACATCGCGAGTCCCATCAGCGCTGGGAAGGATAGGCCGGCGCCGGCGCCGAGCAACACCGTCACGGGGAACACGTGAACCCAATAGGTGGCGTGAACTGGCGCTCGGCTGAACAACAGCAGCCACCTGTGGCCGGGGGACGGCGACCGTACCGGGGGGTCATTGACAACATCCTCGGCTCGATCGCGTGCGTCGCCGCTACTGCGTGACGAGGCAGAGATTACTCAAGATCATCTATCTTCTTGCGGACTCCTGGCGGTCGCGAAAACACATAACCGCAGGTCAGAGGCCTAGGAACCGTCTTTAGGCTTCATCCCGAACGTGAAAAACGGCACTCCTGTGACCTGCGGTTTTCTCGCTTGCACCTAGTCTGACCTGCAGGTATGCCGTTTGCTGGCGTTGGCTCGCATTGGCTGTTTACGGACTTCTTGCGGACTTCTTGCGGACTTTGCAAGATCATCTGACCACGCCGCAGCCCGTACATCCTGGCCATTGCCGACCACGGCCGGGAAGGCGGCAAAGGTGGGGCGGCGGGACCGCCTGTACGGCCTTGACGCCCGCGGGCTGCGACCGGTCCACGAGTGGACCGGCGGGTTCG
>JBEPVH010000253.1:0-4003 GCA_041691115.1 bacterium
CGCGCCCCCCCGCCCGGGGCGGGGGGGGGGGCGCGCCCGGGGGGGGTTGCGGGGGGGGGGGGGGGGGGCGCCCGCGGGGCGGCGCGCCCCCCCCCCCCACGGCGTTGACGACGTTATCGACGGTCCCGGAGGAACGCAGGGATGTCGAGGTCGTCCGAGTCGTAATTCTGTGCCGCCTGGGGCCGGGCCACCACACCCGTGAAGACGGGGCGCTCCACCGCGGGACGGGCTGCAGGCTCGTAGGCCAGCGTGCCCAGCACATCGATGTTGCCGGTGAATCCGGTGGCGATGACGGTGATCTTGACCTCGCCCTTCATCGACTCGTCGATGACGGTACCGAAGATGATCTGAGCGTCGGGATCCGCGGACTCGCTCACCATCTGTGCCGCCTCGTTGACCTCGTAGAGAGTCAGGTCGGGGCCGCCGGTGACGTTGAGCAGGATGCCCTTGGCGCCGGCGATGGTGGTCTCGAGAAGCGGCGACGCCACGGCGTCGCGGGCGGCGTCGGCGGCACGCGTGTCGCCGTTGCCGAAGCCGATGCCCATGAGGGCAGCACCCTGGCCGGCCATGATCTGCTTCACATCGGCGAAGTCGAGGTTGATCAGACCGGGCTGGATGATGAGGTCGGAGATGCCCTGCACGCCCTGACGGAGCACGTCATCGGCGATCTTGAAGGCCTCGATGATCGGCATCTTCTTGTCGGCGACCTGCATCAGACGCTCGTTGGGGATCGTGATGAGCGTGTCGACGCGGCCCTGGAGATTGGCGATGCCCTCCTCGGCGTTGCGCTGACGGCGCAGGCCCTCGAACTTGAAGGGCTTGGTGACGACACCGATGGTGAGAGCACCTGCCTCTCGGGCGATCTCGGCGATCATCGGCGCAGCACCGGTTCCGGTACCACCACCCATTCCCGCGGTGACGAAGACCATGTCGGTATCGGCCAGCAGACGCGCCAGCTCCTCACGCGACTCCTCGGCGGCGTCCGATCCCTTTTGAGGATCGCCACCAGCACCCAGACCGCGCGTCAGCTTGGCTCCGATTCGCACCTTCTTGGGTGCAATCGACGCCTGAAGCGCCTGGTGGTCGGTGTTGACGGCAATGAATTCAACGCCCTTGAGACGGCTGGCGATCATGCGGTTGACGGCATTGCTGCCACCACCGCCGACACCAACCACCTTGATACGGGCATTGCCCTCCAACGTCCTGTCGAGCTCGGTCATCGGCATCTCCTCGCTGCTTCTGGGACGTGGGCCCCGTACTGAATCACCTGTCATGAATTGGCGCACGCCATCCGCCGTCGAGGGCGGCGTGTTATCGCCAGTGCTGCTTGCCTGTCGCTTATCAGAAGAGTTCACGTAACCACCGTCCAAATCGTCCATTGGCGCCCGACGTCGCGGCTGTCACGGTACGACCGCCGCTCCGTGTGCTGCGCCCGCGCAGATTGACACGCGCCCCCCAGTGGAGCAGACCCACCACCGTGGAATGGTGAGGGCCCTGAATTTCATCATTCATACCGGAAACCTCGTGAGGTCCGGCGACGCGAGCAGGCAGATCGGTGACCTGCTGGATGACTTCGGCGAAGCCGCGCAGCAGTGCGCCGCCGCCGGTGATGACGATGCCCGATGGGAACATTCCGATCGGGCCCGCGCACTCGATCTCAGCAGCGATGAGCTGTGCCATCTCGCGCGCCCGCGGACCGATGACCTCGGCGAGGTAGCGCTGCGGCACATCGATGGGATCGTCGTACCCCATCGGGGTCAGCGTGACCTGCGCGCCCGGCGGCAGCGTCAACTGCAGGCAATGCCCGTGCTGCCGCTTGATGGCTTCGGCGGTGTCGATGTCGCAGCGCAGGCCGACGGCGAGATCGCCGGTGACATGCCCGCCGCCGACGGGAATCACCGCCGTGTGGATGATCGAACCGCCGCGGAAAACGGCGACATCGGTGGTACCGCCGCCGATGTCGGCAACGATGACACCGCGGTCGAGTTCATCCTCGGTGACGACAGCCTCGGCGGAGGCGAGCACCTGGAGTACCAGGTCGTCGACGTCGAGGCCCGCCTGGTGCACCACCTTGACGGTGTTGGCGATGGCGGTGTTGGCGCCGGTGATGATGTGAGCGTCCACCTCGAGGCGGCTGCCCGTCATGCCCACGGCGTCGCGCACGCCCTCCTGACCGTCAATGGTGAACTGCTGCGGCAGCACATGAAGGATCTTGCGATCCGACGGCACCGAGACGGCACGGGCGGCGTCAATGGCGCGGTTGACGTCGGTGCCACGCACTTCGCGATGGCCGGCGGCGACGGCGACGACGCCGCGAGAGTTCTGCGAGGTCACGTGGCCACCGGCGAGGCCCACGACCACCGCGTCAACGGCGATGCCCGCCATCTGCTCCGCGGCTTCGACGGCCTCAGTGACCGCCTCGGTGGCACGCTCGATGTCAACGATGGCGCCCTTGCGGATCCCCCTCGAGGGAGCTTCGCCCACACCAAGGACCCGAAGTCCGGTGCCATCAACCTCGGCGATGGCACAGCAAACCTTCGTGGTTCCTAGATCGAGTGCAAAAACGCGGCGGGGACGGGTCACGTTGATCTCCGATGGATCGCCGGAGCCAGACGCTGCAAGGAAGGGCTTCGTGTATTCGAGGACGCTATATAAGGGGTTTGCGGCGGAAGGATGCCACAAGATCAGGGGGGTGGTCAAGAAAATTGCGGCGAACGGCGCCAAAGCGCTGATCGAACTGGCCGCGGCGAACCCGTGGAGGGTTAAAAAGAACAGGGCCTCGCCACTGCACCTTTGGGCGAGACCCCGCTGCCGCAGCCCCATCGGGCCGCTTGCGCCGCGCAACCGTAGCACCGGCCTCCCGGGGTGTAAAGGACGCATGCGCGGGTCGTCACAGGTGCATCACAAGGGGTGGCTTCGAATGGAGATTGTCCGTTCGCTGTCCGCTCCTCCCACATACTGTTCAGCCCATGGAGTTGAAGGTTCCCCACCACAAGCAGCAGATCAGCTACGACACCACCGTCGAGGCTGTCATGACCGTGTGGATGACACACCTCCGAGGAATCAACCCCAACCGCCGCGAGGTCGCCCGCGATAGCACCGCCCTCGAGGGCAAGGGCTACACGCCGCTGCCGGCGTTTGATCCCGCCGCCTACTACGCACAGATGGCCGCCCAGGGTGCTGCGCCCGGCGCTGCCCCGGGGTTCTCGCCCCGCTGATCTCCGGCTAGGGCCGGATGACGAGCTTGCCGCGCTGTTCGCCTGCGTCCATGCGCGCGAACGCCATAGCGGCGTCCCCCAGGGGGGTCACTGAATCCACCAGAGGTACAAGCGTGCCGTCGGCACACATGGCCACCAGCTTGGTGAGTTCGTCCCGCGTTCCCATGCTCGAGCCCGCGACGGTCAGATGGCGCCAGAAGATGCGGCTCAACTGAGCCGGTGGTGAGGCGCCCCCGGTGGTGCCCGCCACGACGACGGTCCCGCCCGGCCGCAGTGAACGCAGAGAGAGGTCCCAGGTGGGCTCCCCACAGTCTCGATGACGGCATCGACGCCGCCGTCCGAGGCGGCGAGGATGGCTTTGAGGGAGGCGCGCTCGGTGGGGTCGAACACAGCGGCAGCGCCGAGATCCAGGGCGATACGCCGCCTCGCCTCGGTCCGCGACGTCGCCAGGACGGTGACACCGGCAGCCCGCGCCAGGAGCAGCGCTGCGGTGGCGACGCCGCCTCCGGCCCCCTGGATGAGCACCCGCGATCCCGGCTTCACGGCGGCGCGGGTGAAGAGCATGCGGTAGGCGGTCAGGTAGGCCACGGGGAGACAGGCTGCGGCTGTGTCCTCAACGGAGTCGGGCAGCGCCACAAGATTGCCCGCGGGAACGTCGACTGTCTCCGCCAGGGTTCCCGGATTGGGGGATTCCGAGAGCAGCCCGATTGCCGGGCAGTGCAAGAGGTCGCCCGCCTGGCAGGCACGGCAGGCGCCGCAGGTGATGACAGCATGAACCACAACGC
>JBEPVH010000254.1:0-4003 GCA_041691115.1 bacterium
GCCATCGGCCGTGGCGCCGGGTCGCTCGGTGAGGTGGCGTTGGATCTGGCAACCGCCACCGTCGGCGACCTGCGGGGCCGCGGAGTGCTGCTCATCGGTGCCGGCAAGATGAGCCGGACAGCTGCGCGCCGCCTGCGCGATCTCGGTGCCCGCGTCGTGGTGACCTCGCGATCGGCATCGGCGGCGCGCCTGGCTGCCGAACTGGGCGGTGAGGCGATTGAACGTACAGCCATCCCCGAGATCATCGGCGGCGTCGACGTGGTCATCAGCTCGACCTCGGCGCCGTCGACTGTTGTCTCGGCCCGCGACGTTGCCTTCTGGCAGGCGCGGCGCTCCGGCCGTCAGCTCTGCATCGTCGATCTCGCAGTTCCTCGCGACGTCGAGTTGGCAGCGGGCGGCATTGACGGTGTTCATCTCATTGATATCGACGAACTCGGCGAACGCGTCGCCGGGACGCTCGACGACCGCCGCCGCTCGGTGCCCGAGGCTGAGGCCGTTGTCGCCGCTGCTGTGGCGTCGACGATGGCGCGGCTGCGCGATCGTGAAGGCGCGGCCCCGACCATCTCCGCGCTGGTGGCTCATGCGGAGGCCGTGCGATTCCGCGAGGTCGAGCGCACGCTTTCTGGCCTCGCCGTCGACGACGACACGCGGCGCCGCATCGACACGATGACCCGCTCGATTGTCGGACGGATCCTGCATGCGCCCATCGACACGCTGCACAGCGGCGCCGACGACCCCGAGGTGGCACGCACGGTGAGCAGGATCTTCGACCTGCAGCCCGTCGACGGCGACGCGTGAGCGACACGCTCGTCCGCTTGGCGACCCGCGGCAGTCGCCTGGCACGCATCCAGACCGACCTCGCGATTGCGGCACTGGGGAGCGTTGGTCTTGACCAGACAGAGGTCGTCATCATCGAGACGACGGGCGATGCGCGGCAGGACGTGCCGACGGCTCAGTTGGAGGGCCAGGGCTGGTTCACCGCCGAGATCGAGCGGGCTCTGATCGACGGCCGCGCCGACTGTGCTGTGCATTCGGCCAAGGACCTGCCGAGCGAATTGGCGCCGGAGTTGTACGTCGCCGCCTACCTCGAGCGCGCCGACGTCCGCGATGCGCTGGTGGCCGCTGACGGCATGACGCTGGCAACGCTGCCGCCGGGATCCCGTGTCGCCACTTCGTCGCCGCGTCGAGCAGGCCTGGCGCTGTCCATCAATCCGGCGATCACCATCGTGCCCATGCGCGGCAATGTCGACACGCGGTTGCGCAAGCTTGACGAGGGTGAGGTCGACGCCTTGCTGCTCGCCTGTGCCGGCCTTGACCGCCTGGGATCGGGTGATCGCATCACCGAGCGTCTCGACCCCACGCTGTTCGTGCCGGCGCCGGCGCAGGGCGCCATCGCCCTCGAGGCTCGCACTGATACAGCCGTTGACCAACTGATCGCTGCGGCCGACCACCGCTTGACACGTGCTGCCATCGCTGCGGAACGCACGTTAATGGTGGCGCTGGGAGGTGGCTGCCTGCTGCCCCTCGGTGCGTACGCCGCGGTTGAAGATGGTGATTTGGTGCTGACAGCGGCACTGGCTGCCGATGGCGAGTTGCGCCGCACAACGGTTCGTGGTGCTGTGACGGCGCCGGAAACTCTGGGCGAGCTTGCCGCGTGGCACATGCGATGAGTGCGGCTGCGCCGCGCATCGTGGTGACGGCGGCGGAAGTTACAGCGGCAGCGCTTGTCGAGGCGTTGAGAGTTGCCGGGGCTGAGGCGCTGGCTGTTCCGCTTATCGAGACTCATGGGCTCGACGTTCCCGGACTTGTTGACGCGCTCGCCCGTGCCACCGACGTCGTCATCACATCGGCGGCTGTCGTGCGCCATCACGGGGACGTTCTCCGGGGCGCCGGGCAGGCGACGTTCCACGCTGTAGGAACGCAGACCCAGGCGGCCCTCGCCGAGATCGGCGTGGCTGCACTGATTCCCGCCGAACACACAGGACGTGGTTTGGGGCGGGAGCTCGCCGCGCGTGTCGCGTCTGACCGGATGTTCCTGCTGCTTCGCGCCGCTGCCGGTGGCAACGATGTTGAGGACGAGTTGGCGGCTGCCGGTGCTGTTGTTGAGGCACTCGCTGTCTACGAGACGGTCGTCGTGCCCGGCGTGACTGCTTCACTGCGAACGGCCCTTGCCGGTGCTGCTGCTGTGACGCTGTCGTCGGCGAGTGCTGCCCGCGCGCTGGTTGACGCTCTCGGCGGCGTCGCCGAACTGGACGGGGTTGCCATCGCCTGCATCGGGCCCACCACCGTCGCCGCAGCTGCCGAGGTGGGGCTGATCGTGGCAGTCGTGGCGCCGCAGCCGGATGCCGCCTCGCTGGCGGAGGCGGTGCTCGGCCATCTGGCGCGGCAACGCCACGCCGTGCGCGGATAGGCTAGCCCGCCATGGCCTACCCGCTCGTTCGCCCGCGTCGCCTGCGCCGTACCCCGGCTCTGCGCCGCCTCGCCCGCGAGAACCGGGTTCAGCCCGAGGACCTCGTCTATCCCGCGTTCGTTCGCGAAGACATCACCTCACCTGTCGCCATCAGTTCGATGGAGGGACAGTTCCAGGAGACCGAGGACTCGCTGGTGCGTTCTGTTGCCGACGCTGTATCGGTAGGAGTGGGAGCCGTTCTGCTATTCGGCATTCCAGCCCGCAAGGACGCGCAGGGGTCCGAGGCATGGAATGACGAGGGAGTGGTGCAGCGCGCGACACGGCGGCTGCGCTCAGAGTTCGGCGACGACCTGGTCATCATTCTTGACAACTGTCTCGACGAGTACACCGACCATGGCCACTGCGGTGTGCTGCGCAGCGATGGTTCCGTCGACAACGACGCCACCATCGAACTGTATGCGCGTACCGCCGTCGCCCAGGCCCGCGCCGGCGCCGACATCATCGCCCCGTCCGGAATGATGGACGGCCAGGTGGCGGCGATCCGCACCGGCCTCGATGACGCCGGGTTCGACGATGCCGGAATCCTCGCCTACTCCGCCAAGTTCGCCTCGGTGATGTACGGGCCGTTCCGCGTCGCCGCCGACTGCGCGCCCAAGCACGGTGACCGCCGCGCCTATCAGATGGACGTGGCCAACTCGCGCGAGGCAGTGCGCGAGGCTCTTCTCGACATCGAGGAGGGAGCCGACATGGTGATGGTGAAGCCGGCGCTGACCTGCCTCGATGTCGTCGCCAAAGTGCGCGACATCACCGACTTGCCCCTGGCCGCCTATTGCGTGTCCGGTGAGTACGCCATGCTCCATGCCGCCGCCCGCGACGGTGCCTTCGATCTCTGTGCAGCCGTCCTTGAATCGCTCACGGCGATCCGCCGTGCCGGAGCCGACATGGTCATCACGTACGACGCACGACAGGCGGCGCGCTGGCTGGTGCATCGATGAATCCCAACGACAAGAGGACGTGGCCGTTCGCCCTGGGTTCGCTGTCCGTTGCCGTGGTGCTCATCTGTCTCGGCATCATCTTCGTCAACGGCGCCAACGGGACATCGCGGACGGCGATAGCGACGCCCGTGCCGACGGCAGCGCCGACTGCTGTGCCGACTGCCACCCCGGCCCCGACGACGTCAGGCCCGGCAACGCCGTCGGCGACGGGGATCGCCACGCAGACCTGCGCCAACTCCACATTCGGGCCGGCGCTGGCGCCGCTGAATCCGCCCACGGATGTACATGTCTACAACGGCGAGCCCGCTCACACGATCAATGACGAGAAGTTGTATCGCGCGGTGATTCATACGGTACGTGGCGACATCTGGATCTGTATGGATCCACACCTGGCACCCAAGACCGTCAACGTCCTGGTGACCCTCATGCGCAACCACTTCTACGACGGCCTGAAGTTCTTCCGTGTGGAGGCGGGATTCGTCATCCAGGGTGGTGACCCCAAGAACGACAGTTCGGGCAACCCCGGCTTCGAGTTCGCTGACGAGCCGGTCAATGGCAACTACGTCAAGGGGGCTGTCGCCATGGCCCACAACCTGTC
>JBEPVH010000255.1:0-3997 GCA_041691115.1 bacterium
CAGGTACGAGACCATGCTGTACTGGGAGCCCAGCGACGAGGATCAAGGATTCGACGACGCCGAACTCGAGTGGGCCGAACTCTGGAATCCGATACCCAAGGTCGTGTTCTCCACCACCCTGACGGCCGTGCGAGGCAGTGCCCGCCTGGCATCAGGCGGCTTGGCGGAAGAGATCGAGCGATTGCGCGCCGAGCCCGGCGACGGCAACATCGCGATCGGTGGCGCAAGTCTCGCCGCCGAGGCGGCCGCTCTAGATCTGATCGACGAGTACCGGCTTAGGCTGTATCCGGCTCTGGTCGGCGGTGGCACTCCGTACTTTCCCGGTGGCGAGCGCGCCGTGAATCTGGAACTCGTCGAGACGCGCACGCTCAGTTCGAAGTTCGTCTATCTGCGGTATCGCGTGGTGCGTTAGCTGTGGGTCGGTCTCGGGTCGCTATTGGGAGCGCTACACCCCACTGGTGGTGACGACGCGGTAACTCGACCTCTGATCTCGGCGGACTCGCAGTCACGACCCTTCCATTGGGCGGCCGGTGTCCGCTCGCCTCAGTCAGAGTTGGATCATCGTTGAATTACAAAAGGGTCCTGGAATGAACCTGGTCAAGACCGTGATGTTGCCCGTCGGCCTCGCCGTTGCGATTGGTCTTTCCGCTGTACCCGCTGTGTCCGTTGCCCTCAAGGGCGGGGGGCCGACTGAAGGCAGTTGTGGTTTGGGAAAGACCACGGCTCACGAGGCAATTGCGGATCCGACGAAGCCAGGCGCGACCGAGGATTCCCGCGAGTCTCCCCAGTCCGTCGGCTGCACCGGTAAGGGCTAGACACCCCGACGGCAACGTCTGACTAGGGCGATCCTTTCCGCGAACTCAACGCGCACCCCGAATTGGTGAGTTTCCAATCGGCGTGTGCTGCGTGGAGCCGACGGGGAGAGTCGAACTCCCGACCAACCGCTTACAAGGCGGTTGCTCTACCACTGAGCTACGTCGGCGCGCGGGTCACGATATCAGAGGATCCCGGTGGGATCAGTCGACCCGGAGGAAGTCCATCAGGTCGTCAGGGATCGCGCCGGGTTGAGCGGCTGCCGGTGTTTGGCTGGGCGGGCCGCCGTTGGGCGGCGGAGCCGGTGGGTCAGTCGCGTGGGTGGGGGAGCGACGCGGTGTACCCGCGGGGAGGTCGAGCCAGAACGTGGACCCGTCACTGGGCTTGCTGTCCAGCCCCATGTGGCCGTGCATGGCCTCGGTAAGGCGCCGGCTCAGGGCGAGGCCGAGGCCCGTACCTTCGATTTCGGATCCGTCTGCGTTGCCGCGCTCGAAGGCGTTGAAGAGGGAATCCTGAAGTCCGGCGGGGACGCCCGCTCCGTGGTCGGTGATGGACATACGCCACACGCCTTCACGGGGTGAGGTGCAACGGATCTTCACGGGCGCTTTGGTGCCGCCGTACTTGATGGCGTTGCTCAGCAGGTTGAGGATGACCTGGACGGTTCGTCGCCTGTCGCAGGTGACGGTGGAGTGCGAGTAGATCTCGGTCTCGATGCGCACTCCGGCGGCGGTTGCCAGCGGCTGTGCCAGTTCCATGGCAGACGTGATGATTTCGATCACCGAGACTTCCTCAATGGTGAGAGTCACCTGGCCGGCTTCGACGCGGGCGAGGTCGAGGACGTCGTTGATGACGAGGAGAAGATGTTCGCCGGCGTCGCGGATGGTGTGCAGACCATCGCGCATTGTGGGCGTGACACCCGCCTCCATCTGCATTGATGCCGCCATGCCGAGGACAGCGTTGAGTGGCGTGCGCAGTTCGTGACTCAGATGGCCAATGAACGCTGACTTGGCTTCGCTGGCGGTTGCCAGAGCAGCCGACTGCATTCGCATCTTTGTGGCCGCCGCGACGATGGCGAGGCGCACCTCTTCAAGTTCTGACGCGCCGCTGACGTCCTCATGGGCGTCGATGGTTGCTCCCGCGGCCATGCGGACGGCGAGCGCGCGCAGGCGCGTGACGGGGCGCAGGACCGCACGGCGCAGCAGGACGACCGAGGCGATACCGAGTGCGAGCCCGATGGTAGCGACGAGGAACGCCACGATGATCACTGAGGTGCGCGCCCGGGCTGCTGACGCTGTGTCCGCGTCAACGGCTTGGTCGAGGTCTTTTCCGAGCGTTGTCCATGCCGTGGTCACCCCTTCCGCCAGCGGCTGGTTCGGGGTCACCTGAAATGGTTCCGTGGATCCTGGCTTTTCGTTCGCCAAGTATTTGGCGCGCCACCGGTCGAGCGATGTCTTGAGGGTGTCGACGTCCTTGGCGAGGGCGGGACGGGAGAGGGCCGAGGTGGCCCGCAGGCGCAGTATTCCCTCGTCCATCAAGTTGGTCACGTCCGTCACTTGCGCGGAAGACACGGGGATTCCTCCGGATCCGATCCGGAACTCGTTCCCGAAGGCGACCTCCGCGAGCAGATATTGCTTCTGGACGTTGGCCACCGCTTCGGACGCCCTCTGCTGGTTGGTGGCCGAGGCGACGGCAGCGGCCACCAGGGAGAACTCCACGACCGAGGTGGCAATGAAGATGATCAGCACGATCCAGATCCGGCGGCGCAGGGAGGTCCGTCCCGGGACGGGAAGGGGCGGCGGGATGGCGTGCACCGAGGCGTACTGGCGTACGGATTCGGGAATAGGAGGCGTGCGGTGGGCGTGCGCCCGCCGCGGCTTCTCACCGCTCACGGTGAACTCATATCCTGCGGGGAGGTGCCAGAACGCCCGGGGAATGGGATCGTCGGGGCGTCGTTACTCCGCCGCAGCGGCGCGATGCAGGTGCAGGAAGGCGTCCGTCACGTTGGGATCGAAGTGGCGGCCTCGCTGGCTCTCGATCTCGGCCAGGGCCTCGTCTATGGGCCAGGCCTTCTTGTAGGGGCGGACGTGGGTCAGGGCATCGAAGACATCGACGATGGCCACGATCCTGCCGGCCAGCGGGATTGATTCCCCGATCAGGCCTGCATAGCCGGTGCCGTCCCACTTCTCGTGGTGGGTCAGGGCGATCTCTTCAGCCAGTTGGAGGATGCGGTGGCGGCTGCCCGAGAGGATGGTGGCGCCAATGGTGGCGTGCTCCTTCATCTCCTCGAACTCCTCGGCCGTCAGCTTGCCCGGCTTGAGCAGGATGGAATCGGGGATGGCGATCTTTCCGAGGTCGTGCAGCGGGGCTGTGCGGCGGATGAGTTCGGCCTCGTCCTCCGGCATGCCCAGCGCATGAGCCAGTTCACCGGCGCCGATGCCGACACGCTGTGTGTGCAGCTTGGTGTCGTCGTCGCGGTACTCGGCGGTGACGGCCAGGCGCTCCAGAACTTCGAGCCGGGTTTCGGCCAGTTCTTCGGTACGGCGCTTGACGGTTTCTTCGAGGGAGGAGTTATACGCCTGCAGTTCGCGATGCAGCATGCGCGTCTGCAGCAGGTTCTTCACGCGCAGCAGAACTTCAACGGGATCAAGGGGCTTGCGCAGGAAGTCCTTGGCACCCTCAGTGAGTGCACGGCGCTTGGCCTCGTCACCGATTTCGGCGGTGAGGACGAGGATGGGCAGGTACTCGTGGTCGTCGATGCGCGGTGTCAGCTGGCGCATCACTGCGAAGCCGTCGAGGTGCGGCATCGCGAGGTCAAGGAGAACAATGTCGGGCTTCTCGGCCATGAACAGACCCAGGACCTGACGCGAGTCGACGGTGGAGCGGATGTTGACGTAACCGGCCTGGCGCACGAACCTTTCGAGCACGTCGATGTTGGCCTGCTGGTCGTCAACGATCAGAATTCGCGCCTGGCTCAGCGGCTCCGTCATCGCTGGGACGATACCCCAGGGGTCCGCCGAATGGAACCGTTAGCCGGTGCTATTCGGTGTCGTCGGTTGGCTGGCCGCGGCGCATGCGCTCAAGTTTGGCCCGCAGATTGGGGTCGAGGCGGTCCTCGAGGCGATTGGAGAGCGTTGCCTCCCGGCTGCGGTCGGCGACGTCATCTGCGGTTGTCTTGCCGCGTCGT
>JBEPVH010000256.1:0-3995 GCA_041691115.1 bacterium
CTCCTGGCACCGACGAGAAGCGACTGGCGGACGCTTGGGCCCGCGTCGTGAACCGCGATCTGCCATGGCAATTGGCGTTCGAGACCATCGCCCACCGCGGCATGGACCTTTCGAACCTTCGTGAACGCATCCTCAGCCATCTGCCTGAGACCACCCGCTCCACGATCGGACTCCAGGTGGATGTGGCGACGGCGCGCATTGCTCCGCACAACCCCATGACCGAAGACGGCATGGTGGCCATCTACGACCCCATCCGCGACACCGTTGAGCACACTGCGACGGGCGAACTCATCGCCCGCCTGCCCACGCACAACCAGATGGTGCGCATCTTCACCGACGATGCAGCGACGATCGGGGCCGTGCATCGTGCCTCCCGTCTGGCGCTGACGTGAGGTGACAGTTCCCGGGGAACAGGCGCAGGGTCTGACACATCAGCCCGCGCTTGACGGACTGCGCGGCATCGCCGTGCTTGGGGTTCTCCTCTACCACGCCGGGCTCCCCTGGGCTCACGGCGGCTTCCTCGGCGTCGAGGCCTTTTTCGTTCTTTCGGGCTTCCTCATTACGTCCTTGCTGGCCACCGAATGGCAGCGGAGCCGCAGCATCCGCCTTGGTAACTTCTGGATGCGGCGCGCGCGGCGACTGCTTCCGGCTCTCATCGTGGTCGTCATCGTCGTGGCGCTGCGCCAGATGATCGGGGGTTCGTCGGTAGCGGCGCCGGACCTCCTCGGATCCGGACTGGGAACGCTCTTCTACGCGGGTAACTGGCAACAGATATCCGCTAACAACGATTACTTCGCCACTGGAGCGCCGTCATCCCCGTTCCAGCACACCTGGTCGCTGGCGATCGAGGAACAGTTCTACATCGTGTGGCCACTGCTTGTGATGGCACTCTTCTGGGTGTTATCGCGACGGGTCACATCATCTGCACGAGTTTTCGGGATTGCCGCCGCGGTCGCCGCCGCGGGATGTCTGGCCTCGGCCCTCGATGCATTCGTTCTCTTCAACCGTGGCGCCGATGTCAACAGAATCTACCTGGGGACCGATACACGTGCGTCGGGTCTTCTCGCCGGCGCGACACTGGGCCTCATTCTCTTGACACGCAAGGGTGTGCCACGCCGGGTCGTCGCGTTCGCCGCCACCGGCATCGGGATCGCCGGAATTGGTGGCCTCTTCGTGGCCATGGCGCTGGTACACGGAACATCGTCCCGCCTCTACCAGGGCGGCATGCTGGCGGTTGACGCAGCAGTGGTCGCAGCCATCGCAGCCGTCATCCTGCTACCCCGCTCACCACTCTCGCGCCTTTTGTCATTACCGCCCCTGCGAGCTGTCGGGTTGATTTCATACGGGCTCTACCTTTGGCACTTCCCGCTATTCCTCTGGCTCACAACGACATCCACAGGTGGCGTGGCCGGCAACGCGCTCCTCGCACTTCGGCTCGCCGCGACCTTCCTCGTGTCGACGGTGTCGTACTTCGTCGTCGAACAGCCGATCCGCCGCCGCCGAGTTCCCCGTTTGGCCATGCGCATTCTTGTCCCCGCATCGCTGCCGGCGGCTGTCGCAGCCCTTGTCATTGCGTCACAGAGTGCGCAGGTCGGTGCCGCGGCGATATTGCCTCCGGCACCGGTGAGCAACGATGTGGCCGGTCATGCCGCGGGCTGTCCTGTGACGTTGACTGATGGCAACCGCGACATCGAAGTTCCGCCGTCCGCTGCCGACATGACTGCAAATCCCATCGCGGAGCCGGGACTACTGCACAACACGAAGACTGTCACGTTCCATACGTGTCCCCCACGGCGCATCCTCGTCATCGGCGACTCACTTGCTGCTACGTTGGGCGTCGGTCTCATGCAGGACGAGGAGCGTTACGGCACCCAGGTACTGCTGGCACCACTGCTGGGATGTGGATTCGGGATACGCGGGGACTTTGACCTGTCGGTCGGGTGGACGCCACAGCCAGGGCGCTGCATCGATGAGATCGCCACCTGGCGCAAGGACGAGGTCGACTTCCATGCCGATGCCGTCATCGTGGCAATGGGCTGGCGGGATGCGTTCGACAGACACTGGGGCAACGACGTTGTTCACCTCGGCATGCCGGATTACGACGCCTACGTCAGCGAGCGGGCCGCCGCCCTGCGCGACGCCCTCAGCCAGGACGGCACGCCCGTCCTGTTTCTCACAGTTCCTTGGGCCAATCCGCCTGCCCGCGCCGACGGCAGCGTGCCGCTGGTGGCATCGGCGGAGCGCCATAATTCCATCAACGGCATCATCAACAGCGTTGCCACCTCGGGCGGCCCCCACGTTGCTGCACTGACGCTCGACACCTACGTGTCGCCGGGCAACAGGTACTCAGCCCAGGTGGGCGGTGTTGTCTGCCGCGTCTCCGACGGATTGCACTTCACACCGGCGTGCGGTCAACTGCTTCAGCCGTACATCCTGCCCCGAGTGCGAGACCTCATTGCGGCCTGAGGATTACTCCGCGAGTTGGTGCGAAATCGGTTTCTTGCCGGCACCGACACGCGCGACGATTCCCGCGGAAACGCCGAGACCCACTGCGTACGAGCCGACCTCAAGGCTGCCCTGGGCGACAGGCAGCGCATGGTGCAGCAAGCCGAGCACATCGGCGCCGGCAACGGCACCGGCAGTGGCAGCGGCGACGCCGCCAACGATGAACGCCCCAGCGCGCACCCTGCGATAGAAGGTGCCGATACGCTGCTGATCCTTATCGGATCGTGTCCCGCTAGCGCGAATGATGCCATTGATGGCGATGACACCGACGCCGGCGAAGAGTCCGGACTCGAGCGGACCCATGACCGGGCCTGACGTCAAAGCCTGCATCAGACCGGGGAAGTGAACGGCCACCTGGTCAACACCAAGCGCCACTCCACCAAGGCCGACGACAGCGCCGCCACCCATAGCCGACGTGGTGGCTATGGCCCGGGCACGCTGGCCCGACGTGGCGTTGTCGTCAAATGCGGTTTTCACCGGGGCGGCGATGCGCCGCACCAATCCCGGAGTGTCGCGCTCGACGGTCATGGTTCAAACCCCCTGGCTCCCTGCTCTGGGGAACCCTGCAATCAACGTATCGCCCGGATAGGGACAACTGTGCGGACAATACGCCGCCCCCCACCAAAGACCGCCCCGCGAGCCTATTCGCCGACAGCGCGTCCCGGAGGCTGCTGGCGCTGAGCGCCTCCTACGATCACAGGACGATCCAGCGAGAGTTCCAGCGCCAGATTGCGGACGACGGCGCGAGCGGCGTCCCGATCCAGCTTCGGCGAGGGGACCTTACCGTCGGTTGCGTCAAGGTAGACCGCACGCTGGCGTGCCGCACCGTTGCCATTGCGCACGATGTCTTTGACCGACGCGAGCTCATCGGCGCAGCCAAGACGCCGCGCGATCGGCGCCAGCCGGTCGACGACCTTCTCGATTTCGTCGGTGACGGGAACAGGGCGCGTCCGTCCGGCCACGGCGATGTCGGCTCCCAGTCCGCGCTCGGCAGCACGGTCTTTGTTGTCCTTGATCCAGAAGGCATTGAGCCGCTTCTTGGCGACACCCTGCTCCACGGCCTCGACGACAAGACACTGCGTCAGGGCAGCAACGGCAAGTGCCTCCGACACCGTCGGAGTGGCATCGGAGATGCGCAGTTCGATGGTGCCGAAGGTCGGCGAGGGGCGCACATCCCAATGAATGTCCTTGTTGCCGCCCCATTCGTTGGTCGCGCCCCCATCGGCGATGCGCCCCTGCGCCGTGAGGCGCTTGTACATCGCATGGTAGTCGGACCAGCCACGCATGTGCGGCGGCGGGCCGGTGACGCGCAGGGTTTCGAACGCAGGACTGCGATACGAGTCCATCTTGGTGTCCTCGCCGTTCCAGTATGGCGAGGATCCCGTGAGCGCCAGGAAGAGCGGAAGGTGTTGATTGAGGTGGTTCATGGCGCGGATCGACGCGTCGCCGTCGGGAACACCGACGTGGACGTGCAATCCGTACGTTTGCAG
>JBEPVH010000257.1:0-3980 GCA_041691115.1 bacterium
GGTCACACGGACGTGGTTCCCGTCTCCCCGGACGGCTGGACCAAGGATCCACATGGCGCCGAACTCATCGACGGCTGGGTCTGGGGCCGTGGCGCCGTCGACATGCTGAACATCACCTCCTCCATGGCTCTTGCCGTCGCCCGGCTCGCCCGGTCGGGCTGGAAGCCCAAGGGGACGCTCATCTATCTCGGCGCTGCCGACGAAGAGGCGGGCGGCGACTGGGGCGTGTCCTGGCTGATGAACAACCACCGCGATGCCATGAAGACCGACTACGTGCTCACCGAGTCCGGCGGCATTCCCTTCAAGGCACCGGGCGGTATGCGCCTCTGGACTGTGATTGGCGAGAAGGGCGTGGCCTGGCGTCGCCTCATCATTCGGGGGCGTCCCGAACACGGGTCGCGGCCGCTGTATGCCGATAACGCGCTGGTCAAGGCTGCCGAGGTGGTTCGCCGCCTCGATGCCTTCCGTCCCCGTGCCGTCATCAGCGATGAGTGGCGGGAGTTCGTGGCGCGCATGGGATTCGACCCCGAGATGGCGTCGACCCTGACCGATCCCGACCATATCTGGGAGGGGATCGCCGAGTTGCCGCCGGCTCTGGGCCGCACAGTGCACGCGTGCACTCACACGACAGCGGCGCCGACGGTCATTCACGGCGGCAACAAGACCAACATCATTCCCGACAAGGTGACCCTCGAAGTCGACATCCGCAAGCTGCCGGGGCAGACACGCGAGGAGATCGACGGCTTCATCGCCGAGGCTCTCGGTGACATGGCGGGCAGCGTCGAGATCGAGGTGATCCATGACGACGACGCCACCATTTCACCCATCGACACGCCGCTGTGGCACTCGATGGAACGTGCCTCGCACAAGCTCCGGCCCGACGCCACGCTGCTGCCCACGGTGTCGACGGGAGGAACCGACGCTCGTTTCTTTCGCGAGTTCGGCATTCCTGCTTACGGCTTTGGGCTCTTCTCCGACGCCATGACACTTGCGCAGTGGTCATCGATGTTCCATGGCAACGACGAGCGCGTCGACCAGGAATCGCTGCGCCTCTCCGTTGAGGTGTGGGAGGCGATCGCCCGCGACCTGCTGGGGTAGGGCTCGCCGCTAGACGTTGAAGCGGAAGTGCACGACGTCGCCGTCCTGCACGATGTAGTCCTTGCCCTCAAGACGCTGCTTACCCTGCTCACGTGCCGCCACGTACGAACGCAGGCCGATCAGGGTGGCGGCGTCGACGACCTCGGCGCGGATGAATCCCTTGGCAAAGTCCGTGTGAATGACACCGGCGGCATCGACGGCGGTGCCGCCCCGGCGCAGGGTCCAGGCGCGGACCTCCTTCTCACCGGCGGTGAAGAAGGTCAGCAGATCGAGAAGCGCATAGGCGTCGCGCGCCAGGCGGTTGAGGCCGCGTTCCTGCAGGCCCAGTGAGTCGAGGAATTCGCGCTGGTCAGCCTCGTCGAGTTCGGCCAGCTCGGACTCGATACGCGCCGACACGCAGAGAGCGTCGCCGCCCGAGCGCTTGGCGCGCTCCAGCAATGCCGCCGGCGGGGCTGCGTCGGAGGCCGAAGAATCGTCGACATTGACCACCAGAATCAACGGCTTGAGTGTCAGCAGCCACATATCGCGCAACAGGTCGCGCTCTTCGTCATTGAGAGTCATGGTGCGAACGGGATTGCCCGCATCCAGATGAGCGTGGACGCGTTGCAGGGCTGCGATCTGCTCTTCGGATTTCTCTTTGACGAGACGCGACGTGCGCTCGGACTTGGCGAGGCGCTTGGTGACAGCATCCATGTCGGCGAGGATGAGCTCGATCTCGAGCACGTCGATGTCGCGCAACGGATCCACGGATCCCTCGACATGGGTCACGTCGGCATCGGCAAAGGCGCGCACCACGATGGCGATGGCATCGACTTCGCGGATGTGACCGAGGAATTGATTGCCCAGACCCTCACCCTTGCTGGCACCGCGGACGAGTCCGGCGATGTCGGTGAAGGTGACGGTGGCGGGGATGATCTTGGGCGGATTGAAGATGTCCGCGAGAGCCTGAAGCCGCGGGTCGGGGACAGAAACGATGCCCGTGTTGGGCTCGATGGTCGTGAACGGATAGTTGCCCACCACAGCACCTGCGGACGTCAGCGCGTTGAACAGCGTTGACTTGCCGGCGTTAGGCAGACCGACGATTCCGACAGAGAGTGCCATCAGACCTTACCGCCGACTTCGAGGCAGGCGAGCACCCTATCGACGACGGGCATTGAATCGATGGTGTCCATGGCGTTGGCGATGACCGACACTGGTGCTGTACCGGTGAGAACGACCACCTCGTCGGTTGCCGACATCATGATCGACACCACGGGGACGCCACGGTCCTCGAGCATCTGTGCCACCTCGTCGCCGACGGCTCCGCCCGATGAGCGGATGCGCACGTAGGCAGCGCACTCGGCGTCGTCGGCCGACATGACCTCCAGCGATCCCTGCGGCACGGGGCGCCAGCCAGCGGCGCCGTCGCGGGCTGTGATGACGATGTCGTTGACCACTGCAGACGCCGTGGGGTCGCCGCCGGCACCGGTTCCGGTGAGCAACGTCGTTCCCGCCAGATCTGACTGCACCAGCACGCCGTTGCGGCTGCCGTCGACGCTGGCGAGTGGATGGCCGCCGCGCACCAGCAGCGTCGGCTGCACCGACAACGACACCCGCGATCCGTCCCAGGCGGCGTGCGCCAGCAACTTGATCGCGCAGCCCATCTCGTCGGCACGTTGCAGGTCTGCCGTAGTGACATCACGAATGCCGCGGCGGCGTACAAGGTCGACGTCGACGTGACCGCCGAAGGCATGTCCGGCTAGCAATGCCAGCTTGAACGCGGCGTCCCAGCCGTCGATGTCGGTGGACGGGTCCGCTTCGGCAAAACCGAGACGCTGCGCCTCGGCAATCGCCTGGTCGAGGGTGAGGCCGCCGCGGCCCATCTGCTCCAGGACGAAATTGGTCGTGCTGTTGCAGATGGCATCGATGGAGGTGATGTCATCGCCGCCCAACGCGTTGTCGAACAACTCGAGCATCGGCACCGCAGCACCGGCGGCAGCTCCATAACGCAGCGCTACCCCGTGTTTGACTGCGAGAGCGCCGAGTTCATCGCCGTGACGAGCGATGACTTCCTTGTTGGCGGTGACGACATGCTTGCCCGCGGCCAATGCTGCGCGCAGCAGGGGGAGGACAGGATCGGTGCCGCCGATGGCTTCGACGATGACGTCGATTGTCTCGGCGGTCACCAGAGCTGCTGCATCAGCGGTGACGATGACCTCACCGAGGTCGATGTCACGCTGCCGGGCCGTGTCGCGCACGGCCACGCCACGAAGCACGACGGGTCTGCCGGCATGGGCTTCCAGCAATTGCGCGTGCTGCACTACACGCTGCGCCACCGCGGTGTTGACGGTGCCGAGCCCGAGAAGCCCGACGCGCAGCGGACTGGTGCTCATGCGGCGCGCTTGGGGCGCAGGAAATTGGCGGCGATGAGGCAGGCGATCGCAAGGATGCCGCTGAGAACGGCGTGCTTGGGGTGGGTCGAGATCTCTGACGCCAGAAGATTGCTATTTACCGTGGCATAGAAGTACGCGAGCCCTGCGAAGACCGCGGCGGCGAGGACCGCGAGAACTGCGAGAACCATCGAACCGGATGTGGAGCTTTCCACGCCATCTGCCTCCATCAGCGAATCACAACGAGGCCGATGATGCCAAGTGCTGCGCAATACGCGGCGAAGGGGTCGAGGCGGCCACTGCGGAGATGCCGGAGAAGAAGCCGCGCCGAGGCATAGGCGACGACGCCTGCGAGTACCGCGGCTGCCACGTAGCCGGCCAAAACCGAGCCTCGGGCCGTCATCTGCGGCAGTTCCAGCAGGCCCGCGGCGAGGATCACGGGTGTCGCCAGCAGAAAGGAGAATCGCGCCGCCTCCTCGTGGCGCAGGCCTGCCACCAGGCCGCCTGCCATGG
>JBEPVH010000258.1:0-3917 GCA_041691115.1 bacterium
GTTCACGGGCGTGCCGCTGACGGTGACGCCACTGGGCGACCACACAGCACTGCTCATCGAACCGGATGAGGCCGGACCGGGTGGCGAGTTCACACCGCTCACCTACCTGGACGTCATCGACATCGAAGCGGGCAATCCCGTCGTCCATGAGTGGCCGCCCCGCCGTTCGTGACCTCAGCTCTTGGAGAGCACCAGGGAGATCTCGAGAGTCGCGTTGTCCTCTACGGACACGAAGCCGCCCACCGATGGTGGTGTCATGCCGAAGTCTGTGAACGGAAACGTCAGCGAGCCGGTGACGGTGACCGTGTTGCCATTGCCCTGAATGTGGAGCGGGATGGTCACACTTTTGGTAACGCCGTGAAGCGTCATGTCGCCGGTGGCACTCACCTCGGAGAGCGTTCCTGTCACTGCGGCTGCGGGGACTGTGATCGGCGCCTTCAGAACGAACGATGCGGTCGGGAACGAATCGGATTCCAGGCCGATCGTTCGGATGCGGCGGTCGCGCATCCCGCTGTCCGATGTCAGTTGCGTCAGATCGGCATTGAACGATGCGGCAGTCACGCTGACGGCGCCGCCGCTCGTTGTCATTGTCATGCTGCCGGTGATCGCCGACGTGCGTCCCACCGCATCGGACTGAGCCGACAGGCGCGCAAGTTGCTCGCGTACGCGGTACCCGGCGACCGAACCACTGCCGATCGACCATCTGCCTGCGACTGTTGTCGGTGTCAGGCTGGACTGTGCTTGTGAGGGTTGCGTCGTGACAAGCGTCGCGGGCGCGTCGTGCGGCAGGATGAACACGAAGGCGGCGGCCAGGCCCGCACCGGCGATGACCGCCACGGCGATCAGGGCTGTTAGGAACTTATGGCCGCGGATCAGGGACATGGACGAGAGCCTACAGGGGCTCGACTGTCGACTCCATTAACTGGAATACCATCGGCCCATGTCCGAGGGTTCCTTCTACATTCCGGACGGCCCGGGCCGGTACATCTCGACGATGTGGACCCGCGGTCCCTGGGATCCGGCGTTCCAGCATGCGGGGCCGCCGGCAGCGCTCGTGGCTCGCGAGATCGAAGCCCTCGATGGTGGCGCGGACTTCTTCGTTTCGCGGTTCACTCTTGAGGTACTACGGGCGATTCCTGTGGCCCCCTTGCAGGTGCAAGCGACGCTGACGCGCCCCGGCAAACGGGTGCAGATGGCAGAGGCGGTGCTGCGCGATGACACCGGTGACGTGGCCATCGCGCGCGCCTGGCGTGTCCGTCGCGGCGACACGGTTGACGTGGTGACGCCCGATGAGCCTCCCGATTTCCCGGGGCCGGATGGCGGCACAGCACCGGGGTTCGACCCCTGGGATGGCCCGTCGTATTTCTCCGGGGTGGAGTGGCGCATCGTTGCCGGCGGATTCGTTGATCCCGGTCCGGCAACTGTGTGGATGCGCATGGCGGTACCTCTGGTTGCCGACGAGGAACCGTCGCCCCTGTCGCGTGTTCTCGTCGCCGCGGATTCGGGCAATGGGGTGAGCCAGGTCGTACCTCTGAACACTCATCTCTTCATCAATACCGAATTGACAGTGCACCTTTTTCGTCCGGCGGAGGGGGAGTGGGTCTGTCTCGATGCCCACACGCGGATCGGCGCCCTGGGAACGGGGCTGGCGACGACCGACCTCTACGACGAGCGCGGCCGTATCGGCAGCGGTGCGCAGGCGCTTTTGGTGGCTCCTCGCTGAATTTGCGGGTTTACACCTGCGGTCCCATCGCGGCACTGTGGAAATCCACCCGTATGGAAGGTCGCCGATGAACACCACAGATCGCAACCCAGGGACCTCCGCTTGGAGGTCGGCACGCGAGGACGGGGAGATGTGGGGGATGACCCGGAAAACCGAATTGGACTGGTCGCGCCGATTGCGCGCGAGCCTGGCGGCCGTATTTCTAGGGGCCGGATTCGGGCTGGTCTTTTACGGCCTGTGGTACTCGGTCAACATGGACGCAACCCTGGCTGCATGTTTCGCGGCCCTGGCCTGCTTTGCACTGGGTGTCGCCATTGCGGCGTCGCTGACACGGCGTCCTGACGAGATCGAGATTCGCGGTGTCGGGCGTCCTCTGGTCGCGAGCCGTTCAGCGCGCATGGACGCGGAGTTGCAACCCGCGGGCGTCGAAACGCGCCGCGTGCACCTGCCCCTTAACCGGTGACGGTGCCCGGAGAACCGCCCTTGACGACTTCGCGGACGCGGTCGGCGAGCGTGTCCGGCTGACCATCGACACCGATGACAGCGGCGCGCAGCGTCGACTGCAGGCCGAGGCGATGCATCTCGCTCATGATTCGCTCGCCGGCAATACGCGCTGAGGCGACGCCACCGTTCTTGATGAGGAGGAGTGCTGCGCCATCGTCAAAGATGGTGACGGGCTCGCCGTCGCGGGCATAGGCGATGACCAGCGCGGCGTATCCGGCGCGCGCCGCTTCGGGAATGCCGTCCTCGATGGCGAAGAGACACGCAGCACCCTGGTCGCAGTTCGCCGCCTCAGCGAGCAGGCTGCGGAGGTCGGTGGACCAGGGGAGGGTTGCCATCGATCGGGAGCGCGGGGCGTCAGCCATGGGGCGGAATGGTGCCACGACGAGGGGCCTGGCGGTCCGCTGGGGCGAGATGACCCGGGATGAGGCCGTCGGCGGCGAGACCCCGCAGGGCAGCTTCGATGGCGCCGGGCCGGGCTGCGGCAGGGACGGCCATCGTGTCGATCTCGGTGAGTTCGATCCCCGGACGTGCCTCGAGGACGGCGCGCAGCAGAGCGCCCCGCAACTGACGGTCCGATCCGTGGTACGCCGCCTGGCGGCGCGGCGACGGTGGCGGCGGCGCTGCTGCCAGGCGGTCACGTGATGCGCAGCCGCGCGCCAGGGGACATCCGGCACAGACCGGGATTGCCTTGCAATGCAGGGCACCCACATCGAAGAGGGCGAGGATGTAATCGCGGGCCTGCATTCGCGGCGGCAGTGCCGTGGCGACGACGCCGTCGAGATCGCGTGGCGGCACTTCCCACGCCTCCTTGCCGCTGCCGGACCGGGCGGCCACGCGCGTGAGGTTGATGTCGCGTGGCGGCGGCGAGGTGGCATCTCCTGTCAGCCAGAGCAGGGCCCGGCCCGTGTATTCGCCGATGCCGGGCAGGGCTCGCAGCCCTGCCTCGTCTTCGGGCCAGCCCGTGGTGGCAACGATTCCCGCGGTCTCGTGCAGCGCACGGGCGCGTCGCGGATAGCCGAGGCCCTGCCATTCGCGAAGGATGTCGTCGAGCGATGACGCAGCACAGGAAGCCGGATCCGGCCACCGCGTCATGAATCGGTCCCACCGCGTGAGGACACGCGAAACCGGTGTCTGCTGCAGCATCACCTCGGAGACGAACACTGCCCAGCGGTCACGCGTTAGGCGCCAAGGCAGGTCGTGGCGGCCGTGGCGGGCATACCAGGCGGGCAGGCTTCGAGTGTCCACCGTTGGAGTGTGCCTGCCGGAACGATGGCTCCGACCCGCCGATCTGGCAGACTCCGTGCCTCCATCAATGATTCGCCGCAGCTCACGAGCCCCGGCGCGGGAGGCATCGCTTCATGGCCCGCCATACAGTCACCCTCATTCCCGGCGACGGCGTCGGTCCCGAACTGTCCGAGGCGATGCGCCGGGCCGTTGATGGCACCGGTGTGGACATCGAGTGGGAGGTGCATGACGCCGGCCTTGATGTCATGGAGAAGTTCGGCGAGCCGATGCCGGTGCATGTTCTTGATTCCATTCGCAAGAACAAGGTGGCGATCAAGGGCCCGCTGACCACTCCGGTCGGCAAGGGCATCCGCTCGGTGAACGTGGCCTTGCGCAAGGAACTCGACCTCTACTCACTGGTGCGTCCCTGCAAGTCTTACCCCGGCGTGCGCTCCCTCTACAACGA
>JBEPVH010000259.1:0-3915 GCA_041691115.1 bacterium
GCGCTCCCGCAGCATTGAGCGCGGCAGGCCACCAGCCGCGCCCGGCACGCGCCAGACGAAGACGCCAGGACGTTCTCTCCGCCACCGCCAACGCGATGCCGGGCATGAACGCCAAACCGTAAACAAGGATCGTGCGATTCCAGCCAGGAGCGCCCGAGAGGGCACTGAGATCGAATCTGACGCTGGCGAGAAACACGACGCCACACCCAATGAGGATGTACGCCGCACGGCGGGAAGCCGACGTCGCGCGTGGCGTCAAGCGCCATGCGGCGAGAAACGCCAGCGGCAGCAGCAGATAAAAGGCCACCTCAACGTCGACAGACCAGATCTGTTGAATGTGGTTGCCATAGTCCGAAGGCCAGATGTTCTGGACCAGCAGAAATGGTGCGACACGTCGCCACCAGCCTTCGTCGGCAACGGTAAACACCATGAGCGTCACCAGCGCCGCGAGCCACAGACCCGGCAGCACACGGAATGCACGACGCCGCAGATAGGCGCGCACCGAGGGTCGTGGTGCTGACGCTACATACGCCGTCACAAAGGGCCGCGACAGCAGATAGCCCGAGAGCACGAAGAAGACGAAAATGAGCGTTCCACCGGCCAGCGCTACGCCCCCCGCAAGCCCGAGTTGCCCCAGCAACTGACGAATCACGCCACCGGGCCGGGAAAAGTCCTTGTTCACGTACAAGGAACCCACAGCGGCATGCACGGAGAAGACACCAAGCGCAGCCCAGGCGCGCAGCGAGTCGCCGGCGACGAAGTTCGCCTCCCGCTCCCGAGAAGGTGTTGCTAACGGGGATGGGCGCGGGATCACCGGGCGGATCCTAGCGATCTGAGCGATCGCAGCGATGGACCCGCCCGGATGAAACGTCAGACGCCGGAGATGGCCTCTACGCGGGCGATCCCATCCGGCGCGCGCCGGATCCGAACGCGAACCGGGAGGAGCGGATGCGCCGCCGGCTCGGCGGTTGAGAGCTGGGAGACGATGAGACGCACTGAGCCGGGTGTGACCCGCTCGTCGAGTGCCTTCAATGTGGACGCGTCCGCGCCACAGAGAACCAGTGTTCCGGGCCCCGCGGCCAGTCCCTGCGACACGGCCTTGCCGCCGAAATTGCCGGAGATGAGCCGCGTCACGTGGGTGCGGACGGGAAGTTCAGCTCGGCGCTCGACGACCACAACGCGGCCGCCGTCGTTGACGGCCGAGACGAGAGCATCGGACGTCTGCGCCAACGCGTGACGGTCCTCACCCCAGACGAGGATGCCCTGGCGGGTGCCGATCGCTTGAAGCAATGCGACAGACGCTTCCGGATTCCCGTCGCATAGCCTGTCGAGGCTCAGCGGCCCTACAAGGCGCTCAACATGCAGTCGCGCCACCGCCGCGGTGGGCGGCAGGTACGCGGTGACTGCGGTGACCCCGTCGAGGATCACAGAAATCGGGCCTCGTCCTGCGGCACCCTCAGCTCCGGTGCGTTGAGCGATCTGCTGCCACAGAGCGGCAAACGCCTCGCCTGTCACGACGGGGCCGATCTTCGTCCACACGCCGAGGCGGCGCACGCGGGTCACCTCGCCCACTGCAACGTCGCCACCGTCAACAGCGGGATCGGTGAGCAGAGCGAAGAACTCGTCGAAGATCTCGCCCTTGGCGTTGGCCTCCTGCCCACGCTTAGCAACGCGGTCGACCATGCGTTGGGCGTTGTCGCCGCGGATCATCTCCAGCGTTGCGGCCCGGTCCTCAGCGGACAGCTTGGGCGCGCCGTTGGGGATCGCCTCAACCACTGTCGCGCCGGTATCAGTCGTAGCGAACTCAACCCCCAGGGATAGCGGTCCGAGTTCCAGGCGCGCCCCGTTGGCAGCCACGACCGACGCACCCTTGGCCAGGACACTGCCATCAAGCCGGGTACCGTTGCTGGAGCCGAGGTCGGCCACCATCAGCTGACCCGACTCCCACCAGAGGCGGGCGTGGCGCCTCGACACCTTGTTGGCGGTATCGAGGTTGCTCATGTCATAGGTGGTCTCGTCGGCCTCGGCGGCGGGGGTGCCGCGGCCGAGCACGGCGGGGAACGTCTCGAGGGTGACGGTTGCGCCGTCTCGTGCGCGCAGCACGACGGGGGAGCGATCTGAGGTCATGGGGCGCAAGATTCGCGGCTCAGGGCAGCGATGTCAAGGCGCAACGGAATTGGTGTTTGACCACAGCCCATCGCGATGCAATACTCCGGCCGCTCTGGCCCCCTGGCCAGAGGCCTTAAAGGAGTGGCCGCTGATGTCCAGCCAAGCGTTCGAAGCAATCGTTGAGAGGATGGCGAGCGACCCCAGCTTCGCCGCACTGGTCCAGTCGGGTCAGACCACAGCGTTCGACGGATATGAACTCACGACCGCAGAGCGCGGCCAGCTCGCCGCCATGACCACCGATCCCGGTGGGACGTCCATGGAACTGCAACAGCGCATCTCGCGCACCGCGATCATGGGCGGCGGCGGCGGTGCCGCTCACCATGTGGCGCATGCCACGCTGGCTCTCGATCCCGGCGCCCTTCATATCGACCCTGGTGATCCAGTCCTCGACATGGGCACGCACCTCGACGCAACCGGTCACCTCGTGCCCAACGATCCCGCGCACTTCCACATTGATCCCCAGGGCAACGTCGTTCCCAACGAGACTCCCGGCGCAAATCCGGGTGCCATCTCGAATCTGCAGGTCACTGACACCCAGTTGCACGTCAACACTGATCCGGCGGGCGATCCGCCACCCGCGGGCGATCCCCCTCCCCCGCCACCCCCAACTCCCCCGACGGATCCGATGGGCGGCGACGTCCACCTCACCGATCTGCACGTCGCCAACTTGCATGTGGTACCGGACGCGCCACCCGACACGCCACCGCCGGTGGGCGATGGTGGCGGTGTAGCTCACGTCGATCCATCACTGCACGTGGCGCACATCACCGATCTGCAGTTTGCGCAGGACATCTCCACCGGACCCGCGATCGGCGTCGTCCTCGCGGGCGGCCATTTCGATCCCACGGACGGCACCCATGCCACGGCCGATAACGGAGCCGGTTATATCGACCCGCCGGATCACACCGAAACCGGCCAGGTTCAGACAGCTCTGTACCACCATCCCGACGGCTCCACCGAGCACGACTACGCCAACGGCGACCACGTCACCACCGAAGCCGACGGGACGGTGATCGTCGAGCACCCCACCGGCGAGACCGTCACGATCCACACCGACGGCACGTGGAGCGACATGCAGCCCGATGGCACTGTGACCGAGTACGCCCACAACGGTGATGTCACGACCATCGAGATCGACGGCACCTCGCACACCGCGCATTCCGACGGTACGACGGACTTCTACACCGCCGCTCACGCTCACACAAAGACCCTGTTTCCTGACGGAAGCTGGCTCGATTCCTCCGGCAAGGTTCACACGACTGCCGGCGTGTTCGACGAGCCGGGTTACAACAACTACCACAGCACCAACGTCGGCACGAACGGACAGGACACGTGGCCGTACGGAACGATGGTGACAGGCGGTAACGGCCTCGAGGATTCCACGAGCGGCTTTCCCGCCTGGCCCGGCCATCCGGTGGCCGTCCCGTACCACAACGGCTACGTCATCTTCGACGCTCCCGATCACTGCACCCTCTTTCAGGTGCCGGGCGGGCAGACCAGCTTCGGTTCCGTCGAGACAGCCGAACTGATCCAGCAGCTGCGTCATGACCAATCGGTGTACCTCCACCAAAACTCGCTGTACGCTGGCAGCGGTGGCGGTAGCGGTGGCGGCGGCTACGGCGGCTGGTAACTACTGCTCGCGACGTGACCGCGCGGCGTTGCGCCGCGCGGTCCGTCACGCGGTGGGGATGGTGACCTCACCGCTGACCCAGCCACACATCGTGTCGGGGTCATACGCCCCTGTGT
>JBEPVH010000260.1:0-3901 GCA_041691115.1 bacterium
CGAGTACGCAGCCGTAACCGTTGTGCTCCATCACGAAGGCATTGCGACGTCGTGCTCGCCAACATTCCCGGCGCCGCTCTCGACTGACGCCACGGTGTACTACAGGGGAACGCAGCCCATCAATTTCGGCGCGAGCATCTATCCCTACAGCCACGACTGGGAGCAGGTACAGACCTTCACAGTGAATCTCAACCGCGGCTCCCCGCACTACGACGTCTGTGTGCAGTGGTACATCCAGGAACATTCCTACGACACGCCACGCCTTGAAGATGCGCAGTCCATCCTGCTGATTCCTGCGCCGCAGATCGACACCGCGGTGACGATTGCGGGCATTTCAGAGATCGAGCCGGGCACTTCGCCGCCTCATATCGATCCCACGCAGTTGCACGTGACACTCCTGCCGGCTCCGTCCGCGGGCCCGTGCACGTTCACCGGCACGGCGGCCACGCCGTTGGTCATCAGTGGCAACGGCCACGAATACCCCGTGTGCACTCTTCATCGCGGCGAACTGGGCTCGCGGGTCGCGTTCGCCTCGGTGACGTTCAACGGCCACACGCTGACATCGGCGATCTGGCTGCCTGACTACCTTTGCAACCCGGGCACGGGGATGAGGACGGGATGTCAGCCGGATGACGCCTGGGACAGTGTCCCGATGCCCAACGCGGACAACGCGCCGTTCGCAAATCTGACTATCCACCTGCATTCGTCCTACCCGGGATACGCGGCTGGTGTCGTCCCCGGTGTCTACAACAGTTGGACGACGGGCGCCCGCATCCCCGTGCCCGGCCTGCCCTCAACGGCGCCGCCGACGCCCGGCCCGGCCCAGATCAGCCCGTTGCTCGACACATTCAACACCAGCATCACACCTGATCCGGCCAACCCTTCGCACGGCCTCATCCTTCACTGGGCAGCCGATCGTCCCGTCAGGCCAGCCGTGCTCGGCGATGGACACAACACCTGGACGTGCAGTGCCGAGGGTTATGTAGCGTCCGGGATCAGAGACGACCCGACCCTGAGCGGCAGCATTCAATTCAGCCATTTGTGCGCAGGTACGACGTATTTCTTCGGGCTTCGCATCACAGATGCAGCCGGCAATAGCACGACGTACTCACCACACTCACCGACGTATACCAACACCGCGATAGATTTCTCAGGAACAACAGCCCTGCAGCACGTCAAGGCACGGATTTCGCTGGCGATGCAGACACCGCCCGAGGACCACGGTCAGCCGTTTGCGGTCCTCTGGGAGCAGGCGAGCCTTCCCGGACTTCGGGTCGGCGGGTATCACGGCCAGTACCGCTCCAACGGTCAGCCCGAGCACGTTCACGAGTACCGGTACCTGTTATGCGTCGATTCCAGCAGCCCAACGGGACTGACCTACACGAATGACGTCGACACGCTCTGGCCGCAGGACGTTCGGGCGCGGGTACAGACAGACTTCATCTTCCAGGTTTCGTCGTGCACCAACGATGCGATCATTCCCGGCATCAGCATCATCCCGGACAGCGACATCATCCACCAAGACGCCTACATGGTCATCGTTGATCCGGTGCGCAACAACGCAGGTCCGGCAGCGCCTCAGCCGGCTTTGCCGGGCGGATCGGTGCCCCGCCTAACGATGGTTATCGCCAACGCCAACGTCCCCTGATCTAGATCAGAGAAACGCGTTGCCCTCACCGCGGTAGGTGGGAACCTCGTCAACGATTTCGCCACCGGACACGAGCAGCAGCGAGTTGAAGTGCTCGCACAGCTCGCCCGCCTTGGCGTGGCGCATGTAGACCATGTCGCCGATACGCAGGTGTTTGGCGGCGAAACCGTGCAAGGGTGTTTGAACCTCTCCCGCACCTTCCATGGTGTCCAGCGACATCGACCGGGGCAGGTAAGGAATGGGCAGTCTGTCGGTGCCGGCAACACCGGATGCCACGTAGCCGCCGCCGAGCACAGTCACGACCTCAGGGCCGGGACGGCGGACCACTGGTGTGGCGAACATCGCCGCGGGCCGCAGACTGAACGCCGAGTAGTTGTCGAACAGCGCCGGTGCGTAGAACCCGGAACCGGCCGCGACCTCGGTGACGCACTCCTCCTCTGCTGTGAGATGCAGTGAGCCTGTGCCGCCGCCGTTGACGAAGTCGAGCGGAGTCATGGCGCTGACGGCGGACACAAGGGCCTCGCGGCGAACGCGAACGTCCTCCATCCAGCGGTTCTGCATGGCACCGATGGCCACGCCTCGCATGGGCTTGCCCGTCGGTTTGTCGCCCACGCCTGCCACATGACCTTCGTATCCCATCATGCCGACGAGCACCATGGAACGGCGGCGCATGATTTCACCTGCAAGGGCGCGAGCATCCTCCGCGTCGCGCAGCGGCGAACGCAGGGGACCAAAACGCAAGCGGCCGGCAGCACGCCGGTAGCCGAGATCGATGTCCATGCAGACTCGCAGTCGCCGCGCCGGCGACGGGACGCACTCGTCGATGAGGTCTAGGTGCTCGATGCAGTCGACCATGACCGCGGGCGTGTCATCGCCTTCGAGTGCACCCCAGCGCCGCAGCGCATCGCGATCCACTGTGGGGTATGCGAGAAGAATGTTGCCGAAACCCTGCTCATGCAGCCAGACCGACTCAGCCAGTGTGTAGGTCATGAGGCCGCTGAACCGGGGATGGTGGTCGAGGATGCGACGCAGCACATCGCGGCAGCGCACTGACTTCGTCGCCACGCGGATCGGCAATGCCTCTGCCCTGCTAAGCATGCCGGCGGCGTTGTGCCACATCGCATCGAGATCGACAAACGCGAACGGCGCGCTACGTCCGGCAAAGAGTCGTCGGTAGCGGACGTACTGCTGGGCCGGGCTCTCGGCGAGAGAAGGAACCACCTGCGGCCTCTCGGCCGGCGTCGTCGTCGTCATCGCCGGGGATTATCCGCCGTCCGCGTCACCGATAGGTCCGTCGGCGGCGGCGAGATCCAGGCGTGATCAGGATCAATGGTCACCAGCCACTCTCGGACCGGACCTGCCATGACATTGAGGTAGTAGAGGTCATAGCCCGGCACAGCGGATACCGGGTGGTACCCCCGCGGCACCAGGACGGTGTCGCCATCGCGAACGGTGAACCACGATCCCAACGAGGGGTCAACGGCCTCTCCGCCTGGCAGATACATGCCCTGGAGCGCACTTGCATTGGCAACGGGGACATCGCCAGTAGGCCGCATACGGTGGTAGTACGTCTCCTCGAGACGGCGTTCGCGCGGCGGATCGTCCACGTCGTGCTTGTGCGGCGGGAACGACGACCAGAGTCCCTCCGGTGTCATTACCTCCACGACAAGAAGGGAGTCGGCGGGCTGGTTGCCCATGAGGATGGGACGTACGGTGCGGCGCATGGGCCCCTCACCGCGGATCTCCTCGGGGTTGTCGTCAGGTCGAATGTGGCGTGCCCCTGTTGGCCCGGAGCGCGCCGGTGCCGTGCACGCTGCAAGAGTGGCGGGCGCACCTGTACCGCGCACCAACACCGGCGTGCCGGGCGGCACATACATGGCGTGCGCAGGGCCGTCGAATACGGTGGCGCGGCCGCCGACTTCGCGCCATTTCCCCGCAGCTCCGCAGCGGACGCGGACGATGCCCTCGAGCACCACCAGACAGAGTTCGCGTTCCGCGCCGACTGTGACGGGCAGTTCGCCATCTCCCGCCAGCGAAATAACGTCGAAGCCTATGTATTCCCACCCCGGACGTCCGGCGACGACGTGCGTGGTACGGCCAGCCTCATCTGGCGCTTGGCGGGAGACGAGATGCGAGCCGCCCTTCACGACGCCGCCGGCTGTGCGGCGAGGAGTGCCTCGACCTGGGCAACAGTGGGCATTGCGTCGCTGCACGCCAGTTGCGATGCGACGATGGCACCGGCAGCATTGGCGA
>JBEPVH010000261.1:0-3898 GCA_041691115.1 bacterium
AGTCGTAGCGCTCCATCGTGCTGCGCAGCTTTGAGGTTTCGGACACTGACGGTGTTCGCCAGAGTGGCGCGTCAAGGTCGTACCAAACTGCGCGTCGCTCGGTGCCGATGATGGCCCCGACACTCCCGCCCGGCGCATTCATGCCTAGGGCTTCCAGCATTCGCTGGTAGTGCGCGAGCTGCAAGGCATCGCCCTCGTGTTTGCGCACTGTGAAGGCCGTGTCGGCTGTCGCTCGCTCCCACACGAGGTCGCCGAGTTCGGAAACCATTGCCGGCACTCCAGGGCGAGATGGTCGTGCGACGTCGAGAGCCATGTGCCACTTCACGTCGAGTGCGCGGTATCCACCGGAGGGGGCTGCTACGAGCAGATCGGGTTTGCCAACACGCCGGCCCGCGTCATCGCGCAGGCGAGCGTTGAGGATGAGCGGCACGCCTGTGCGCATTGCCTGAAGCGTTGCGGACTCGGCTGCCTCTCCTCCACCACTGATCGACACGGCACCGGGGTGCGTAGCGAGTAGCTCGGCGACGATCGCCGCCTCGAAGGCGTTGCCGTGGTCGAACAAGCGTTGCTGAAATGGATCGACTGCGACTGCGATGGCAGGGACGATGGCGTCGTTCTGAGCGCGCACGGGACACTGCTTTGCGACATAGCCTCCCTGCAGCGGAACGGTGCTGACGTCGTAGCGTGTCGTCATGCCGTCACCACGATCCGGTCCCCGGGTTCCACGAGCGGCCTCCGGCGGCGCCCGTGATGACAGGATCAGCGAACAGCACCACAGCGGAGAGAGCATCGGCGAACTGCTCAGGCAGGCGATCTTCCAATTGCTGCTTGCGTCGCCACACGGCCCAACGTTGCTGCGCAATTGCAGGGTATCCCTCGAGCACGATGGCCAACGCGGTCAGTTCTGCCTGACGGTGCGCTGCGACATCGCGGATCGCGCGCTCAAGCGCAGTGCCGGCAATTGGGTGGCGCCTCGACAGTAAGTAGACATCACCGAAGTCGCGCCAGCGAGTGTTCGCCGTACCGCGCACGATGGCGGTTACTATCTTCTCGGCGTACACCATGGACAACGGATAGCCGCGTACAACCACTTCGCCACCGAGTACGCGTGGCACGTGGACGTCTTCCGGGCCCGGAACGATTGGATCGCCGACGTTGACGTCGACATGAAAGTGCGGCCTTGCAGTCGCAAGTTCAGCTTGCATCGTCACTCGTACGCCTGTGTATGCGTCCTCGTCACGGATCACGTTCACACTTGAGGTGCTGACTGCAAAGACAACGCCGTCTTCCAACTCGATGGCTGCGACTTCACAGATGGCGGAACGCACAACCTCAGCGTCGTTGTCCAGCGCCTCGGCCTGAAGATCGATGTCACGCGTAGCGCGACGCTCTCCCAGCGCCGCCATGAGCACTCCACCCTTGAGCACAAAGACGCCAGCCCACGACGACTGTGCGAGTCGTGCGAGGAACCCTTCGAGCACGTAAAGCTGCAGCAACTCGTCCACCGGACGGCGGTCGGTGCGCGCCTTCTTTTGGAGATCGAGGTACGCGTTGCCGGCGGCTGTGCCCCGCGATGGGTGTGTCACAGCAGGACCTCCAGCGCACGCCGGAGTGCCGGTTCCGCCCGCGGAAAGTTCGTAGCGAGTTCAATCAGCTGCGCAGGACTGCGGCCGGGTCGGGCGAGCCAGCGTCGCAGAGCCTCCCAAGCAACGTCGCTTCCTTCAAGGTGGCGCAGGCGGATGACGTCAACGAGTGACCGTTCGGGAGAGTAGAGCCCGATGGGACGGCGGGCCCCGACTTCGAGATCGCCGCGACCGAGATCGAACGTGGCGGCATCGAATTGTCGAATACGGACTGGGGCACGCAGAGTCGGTCGCCGGTTGCCTCGCGGGACGGCGACGTCAATGGCCGTAGGGATGGCGTCGATCAGGCCGTGGCGAGCCAGCGCGGTCTCCAGGCAGAGCGTTGCTTGCGGGACCCGTTCGGCGATCTCGATCAAGTCGATGTCGCCGGGTGGAGCGTCAGCCCAGCGGTACAGGCCACCCCCCAGGGCGTTGACCTCCCCGCCGTCGCGCAGACCGTAGAGGAAGGCATCGCTGACACCCGCCGCCTTCGCTTCGCCATAGGTGAACGTATCGCCGAGGCGGACGCGCAAGTCACCGAGGTCCTTCGTAGCCATTGCGAGGAAATCATACCCACTATGCGGGTATATGGGTACGGTTTCCGCGGTCGTGCGTCACGCAGGGATGGGCTCGCGGCTGAGCAACTCCTCAAGGATCGTGTTCCAGCGACGCGGAGCAAAGAACCACCCGTCCTCGCTCAGTTCCAGGCGTCCGCCACCGCCCTGGGCTGCCAAGAATGCGACCAGCGGAGCGCACGGAGCCGCCCGGCCATCGCCGGTGATGGCAACGCCCGAGACTCCGAAGGCGGTGCACGCTGCTGGAAGCGCCTCGCGGAAAGCATCCATCAGCCACATCTCGGCAGGCTCTCCGAGCAGACAATTCAGCGCAGCTGACACCCCAACCAGCCGGGTGCCGTCCATTCCGTCACCCACCAGGGCGCGCTCGTGGGCGACACCGGCTACCAGATCGCGAGCGAATTCCCGCGTACTGCGCGGCGCCAGTGAGATCCATGTACGCCGATGGCCGGCGCGTGCGACGAAGGTGTCGCGCTCAACACATCGGCCCGACGCACCGCGCGCCATTTCCCAAAGCTGCAGCAGTCCGTCGTCGCGGAGGCGCGTCCCCGGGGTCTGGCCCGTCTCCTCGTCCCAGGCGCGTGTTGCCCGCTCAATCACTCCTGTGTCGGATATTGCCGCCAGCGGAAGCGTGAAGCGGCCCTGCGCCGTGTCGGGTGCAAAGACCGCCTCAGCACGGCCGTCACCGAGTGGGCGGGCGGGGATGACCGACGCACCGAGGGCATCGGCCGCAAGACGAACGAGGCCCAACCCCCAGCGTTCACGGTGATCGGGGTGGCGAGACGTCGCAATAGCACCCGTCGTTCCGGTGCCGTTCCATGTGAGGCGAAACGCGCCGCGTTCATCGGCAATCAGCCGGATCTCGCGCGCCTCATCGTGTTTGCGCGCGTTGGTAGCGAGCTGTTTGAGCACCATCGCAACCGTGTCGCCGCCGTCGATCGCCGCGGGCGCCCCTTTGGCGTCGACAGTGACCGTCACATTCTCTTCGCTCGCAGTGGCCACCACCGTTGTCAGGACATCGTTGACGTCGCGCGATGTGCGATCTGGCGCTCCCATCACCAGACGCAGAGCCGCACATAGGGCACGGCGCACTGCCGTCAGCTCGCTAGGTGCCGCCGCTGTAATCGCGTCCAGCTCGGTCAGAGTCAACGCGGTCAACTCGGCGATTGCCGGCGAATGCTCGCCCGTCTCCGCGACAAGGTGCAGCGGCCCACAGCGGTACTGAATACTATCCGCGCCGCCGCCGGTCCATTCCGGCGTCTGCGCAATCAGCGTACCGTCATCACCCATCCACGCTGCCGGAAGCGGCAGCTCAGGCAGTTCGTCGGTCGTCAGCCGCATTCAACGACTCCCGTGTTGCGATCCGATAGCGATGAGTGGCCATCCCAAGCGACACCACTGTCACGGACGATTCGACCTCGTCGAGCCACAACCGAAACCGATTCATGCCGGTCCACATCGCGCGCAGCTCGCGGGGAAATACCACGTCGCGGGGATAGTGGGTCATGAGCTTGAATGCCGAGCGATGTTTGAACAGCTTGCCGCTTGGTATGTGGCGCACATGGTTGCGGAACCGCTCGTCGAGCTCGAGGTCGCCAACCCGTTGCGAGAGAATCTGCACCAGCCGTTGCTGTAAGGCGTCACCACCCTGAGCCTTGTCGTGCAACAGGGCGGACGGGTGGGCCCGTTGGATATCGTCGT
>JBEPVH010000262.1:0-3889 GCA_041691115.1 bacterium
TCGTATTACAGGGTCAACGGGTATTTCAGTTGGACCGGCGGGCTGGCTAGCTTCACGACAGACACGTCAACTGTCACTGTGACCGGGCCAGGTGGGCCACGCTCCGCTTCCTCGAGCTTTCACACGGCCGCGACCGCTTGCTGAACGCAAAATGACGAAGATAGACAGATACGAGGTCGGGTCGGAGCTGGGCACCAACGGTGCGGGCAAGATCGTTGCTGTCACCGGCCCAACGGGAACGCTTCGTGGCCTTCTGATTGAGCGGTCTCGGGTGTCGAATCCGGAAGCTCTGGTTTCAATGGGCCGTCGGCTGACCGGCGCTCTTGGTCCTGGCCTTGTTCGCATTCTCGACATCGTTGATGACGATGCCCACTGGCTAGTTGTTAGTGCTCTCGCCGGACGTCCCCTGAGCGAATTGGTTCGCGAAGGCCAGGTCGATGGGCCTGGCGCTATCGCCATTCTCGATGACGTGGCCGCCGGGATCATCCAACTCCGCCAATGGAACATCGTTCAGGCAGCGCTTACTCCGGATTCAGTTCTCGTGGATGGGGAAGGGGTTGGGCGTATTGCAGATGCCGGAGTGCAGAGCGCAATCGATGGTGGCGCGCCCGCGCCCGACGCTGACGGTGCTGCATTTGCGGCGCTGGCGTGGACGCTGGCGATGGTTGCGGACCCTGATTCGAAATCGGCTATCGAGAAGGCTGCCGTCAGAGCCCAGAAGGGCGATATCGTCGCTGCTCGCTCACAGCTAACGGGCAAGGGGCGGCGCATCAGCGTGGCGGTCGTCAACAGCGCGGTCGCTACCGTCGTAGAACCTGCTGCTCCCGTCGAGGATGTTGGCGCCACCGTCATTGATCTGCCGACTCCGCCGATGGATGTCGGTGCCACTGTCCTCGACATGCCGGGTGTCAATCCGGATGCCACCGTGTTGGACATGCCGCCGGCATCTGCTGATGCGGGCGCCACGATGATGGATCTTCCTGTGCCGGCCGCTCTTCAGCATCCACCGGCCCCTGCGGCTCCTCCTCCCGCTCCCGCCCCTATATCTGCTGACGCCGGCGCGACGTTGATGGAAGGGTCGGGGACTTCTGCGGACATGGGCGCGACGTTGCTCGAGGATCCCGGCAATGTTCCGACCCCCACTGCGGCCGCTCCACCGGTCGCTGCGATCGCTGCGTCGGCAGCGTCGGATGTCGCTCCGTCAGCAGCAGCGATCGTTGCTGCAGCCGTTGCGGCCAACAGGCCCGCCGGTGCGCCGGAGGCGCCCGCGATGAAGAAGCCCAAGGGTCGGCTGCGCTGGATCATCGCCCTGGTGGTCGCTGCCGTGCTTGCATTCGGCGCCTGGCTGTTGCTGCATCCGGCGACCACCCTCACGGTTCAGGGGGCGACTCTGGTTTCGTCGCGACCTGTCGTGCGTTGCGGCACCCCGGTTGACTTTGTGGCGACAGTGACAACGACCGGAACGGGCAGCTTGACGTATCAGTGGGAGTTGCTTGATGGAAGCGTTGTCAAGACGGACACGCCGCCGCTGTCGATCAGCGGCAGCCAAACATCGTCAACGATCACGCTTCACGACCATCTCAGCGGGCATCAGTTGCCACAGCGCAAGTTGCTGCTGCATATCCTGACACCGACCAACATCAAGAGTCCGGCGGCGAGTTACACCTACTCCTGCTGAGCCTCGCGCAGACGTTGCTGCCAGTGGTCGCATGTGATGGCCACCTCGGCGAGACGCGGCGATGTTCCGGCGAGTGTTCTGCATCGAGCGGCCAGGTCGTCTAGGTTCGAGATGACCGTGGCGAGCGTCGGTTCCTCTGGGACTGTCACTGCGAACGCGGGTCCCGCTGAGTGGCCGCCGACGGGCGGCAGCGCGGTGAGCACCTCGATGAGCGGACGCAGGATGCCGGACATGACGCGGCGCGCGATGTAGCGCTGTGGCTCGCGCTGTGCCTCGGAAGCCTGGGGAATCGCCAGCATCGACGCGAGGATCAGGCTGTGTGCGTCGTCGCACAACGCTGCGATCTGCTCGGTTGTGGTCCCGGCCTTGTCGCCACGGACCGGAACCGCGTGGCGTGACGCTTCCGGGAGCGCGTCGAGCATCGCCGCGATGGCGCGCACGCGGTGTGCATGAGACCCGGGCGACGTGGCATCGGCGTCGGCAACAAGGGTGCGAAGTGCCTTGGACGCCTCCTGCGGATCAGAGAGCAATGCCGTACCAACGAAACGGGACCACGAGCCGGTGAAAGCTGGCGTTTGGCCGTCGTAGGGCAGCACCCCATCGGCTGTCATCGTGTCGAGCGCTGCGGCTATGGCTAAGTGCAATCCGCAGACGTTGTCGGTGGCGTCACCGGCGTCGTGGGGACTCTCGAAACGAAGGAGCCGGTCGCACATGGGCTTGTCGATGGGACCGAGGCGAAGGTCCCAGCGCCATTGGATACCGCCGATCGTGCGCTCGACAACGTCGAACTGTGGCAGTTGTGCGTGCGGCGGTTGGCCAAGATTGCGTTGCAGTTCCCACACGTATGCCAGGTGGCGCATCTCTTCGTGAGCGATGGTGAGAAGTTCACGCTCCAAAGCGAGGATGTGGTGACGGCGCAGGGGGTCGGGGTCGTCGCGCTGGACCGTGAATGCCGCAAAGAGGTAGAGACACATGAGCCCGTGCTCGAGCTCAGCGGCTGTACGCAATGCCGCGTGTAGATCCTCGGGGGTGGTGATGGCGACGGTCGCCGGCGTCAGTTCCGAAGTCATGCGTTTTTCGTCCACGAGGCTGTTGTCGCAGATCCATCCGCGGCCACCACCGTCTGCGCGATGGCGCCGGGACGCGATTGATGGAAGGGTCCTGTCACCTCGGGCAGTTCTGCTACGCGCATCACGTCGGTCGGAAGCGGAGCGGTGGGAGAGAAGTACACGGCGGAGAACCCGGGTCCATCGTGTACGCGCCCCAGCGTGACGATGCATGGGTGCAGGCCATCGTTGATCAGGCGCTCGAGTGCGCGGGCGGCCGTGTTGCCGTGGACCTGTGATGCCCAGCGAGGGAGCACAGCAGGGTCGCAGCGGGTGACTTCGACTTCGAGCACTGCCTGCCAGCCCGAACCGTTCTTGGTCCGGTACGCCCAGCCGCGGTAGGCGGTACGTTCGGCACGGATCGCCTGATCTATGAGGCGTACGGCGGCATGTCCACCGAAGTCCGCAGCAGTGGCGTCGATTGCAGCGAGCAGGTCGCGTGAGCTTGTCGCCGTGGGTCCCGGAACGTAGGTGGTGAGTTTCACCATGCGTGAGTTGGCGACGTGAACTCCGCCCATCACTGTTCGTGAGTTCTCTGGCAGGTGTGGCAGTTGCATGTTCCAACCGGCGTCGTGCCAATCAGTGAGTGGCGTGGGCATCCACACCGTGGGCGCCCAGCAACGCACCGCCGCCGCCCCATCGTTTCCTTGGGTGACGCCGAGGAACGGAACTGCACCGCCACCCGGTGCCGTCCACGCACTCCAGTTGAGGACGGAATGCAGGAGTGGGGTGACCGCGGGCTGCCCCGTTGAGAGCGCGAGGTCGGCAGCGACGCGATACACGGCCGCCGGATCGCGGGGCTCCCACACCGGCTCTGTGTCCACGCGGAGCGGTCCGAGAACGCCGGCCTCGATACGCGCCGACAGGAGGATGCCGCCGGTGGCGGGCAAAAGGGCTGCCTGGTGGTGCTGTCCCGGCGATAGCCAGTACTCCAGTGTCGGTGCCAGGGGCCGGAGAACATCAGCGCTGGGGACGGCGATGCCCGCGCGGCGCATCGGCGCCAGAAGCTCGTCGACGACGCCGCCATCGGCAAGGGAAGCGGGAGGCATCGGGAGATTGTGAACGCTGGTGCCACCACGCGCCCCGCGGAACCCATACTCCGGGG
>JBEPVH010000263.1:0-3885 GCA_041691115.1 bacterium
TCGCCACCCCCGGCATTTCCCCGGACGGGGCCGCGATCGCCGTTGGGAACGGAGTAGTCCGCCAGGTACCTCTGGCGTCCCGTGGCGTCGGTATGGCGTCGTGTGTCACGCGGCAGGCCACGCGTTCCCTCCAATTCGCGGCGGCCGCGCATGCGCTCCACCCTCCCGGGGTTGTCGGCGAGCACCTGGAGCTGCGCCTGAATCACGGCGATCTCCTCGGGGGTGCGGGGCATACCTGTCTTCGGCATTGGGCGTCCTCCATCTGGGACCGATTCGTGCGGTCCTCGACGCGGCTGTGAGCACCGCCGCCGTCAGGAGTCCAGGGCGCCGAAGGCGAGCGCAGCGGCCCTTGACGCCGATGGACGGCGGTTGTGCCGGCATCAGCCGAGAGGGCCGAACGGCGGTCCCTATGGGGCGCCGCTGAAGACAGGTACACACGCCCGGGCGTCGTGATCGGCGCACCCAGGGCTCGGAACCTCCCGGCCGCACCCACTCCGCGTATCGTCCGGCCATGACCGCCCGGCCGCCCGCCTCGCCCGAGCGCTGGCTTCCGACGTTCGCCGGCCGCGACGTGCACTCGATGACGTCCAACCGCGGCCGCGACTTCGAAGACTGCCTGACAGTTCTCTTCAAACTTCTCGGTTACGGCGTACAGCTCACAGAACACTATGACGCTGGTGCGGATCTAGTTCTCACCGATCAGGCCAACGTGCGTGTCGCAGTCCAGGCGAAGTGCCAAAGTGCGCGCCTTAACTACAAGGCGGTTCAGCAGGTCGCGGCGGGACGGACGCACTACAAGTGCGAGCGTGCGCTCGTGGTTACCAACAGCACATTCTGGCCGGACGGCACGAAACTCGCTACGGAACTCGCCGTCGACCTCTGGGACGGGGAGCGGCTGACGGAGGAGCTGCTGCGCGCCGACATGATCTGGAGGCCGAGCGGCACCGCACTAGCACCACCCTGCCCGCGATGTGGTGCTGCTATGAGACTACGGTCGCGCGGAGATGCGTACTTCCGTTGTGTCGCTGCTAATCAGACGAAGTGCCGCGGAACTGCGCCCGTGCGGCAGCCACTTGTCGTCAAGGTCCCGGGGACCGCTCCAGCACCACCGCCACCCTCACCCTCGTTACCGATGCCAACCGGAGTAGCGCCAACGGCTGAGCATTGGGTTCGGCCCGCCGGGGTGCCGTCGTCGCCGGGACGTATCCGGCGCACGTGGGCGTCGTCACCCCGCCTCCGGGAAGTCGTCGCAGAGATCCTCTTCGCTGTCACCGGAATTGCCGTCTGCGGTGTTGTCGCTCTTGTAGCCCATCAAGTGCTCATCTTCATTCTCGGAGTGGCTCTCGTACTCGGGACGCTGGAGCAGGGCGACAAGGCTAAACGGAGACGGCGCCGACGGTGATGGGGCCTCTTCCGTGAGACATGGCTCCGCGTCAGCGGTCCGACGCGAACATCACCGTCCATCCATGAACCTCGTTGCGTTCCAGCCATACGACCTTGCCGTCGAACGGACACAGCTCATAAAGGTGATCGCGTTCCTCGCCCGGCTCTGCGGTGTCGGTTGCCGTACTGAGCCATAGCTGCAGAACGTCGCGCAGGTCGTCCGCCACGAGCGGTTCGCAGGGGTCAGCAAAGGCGCCAAATAGATGACCGGTCAAGCGGTTGACGTCAGCGCCATGAAAGCGCACCGCGGCACCGAGTTGATCCAGGTCGACGAGCACGCCGTCAGAGACGGCCTGTGCGTCTGTGTACATGAAGACGATCGGAATACTCATGGCTTCTCCAAAACAGATGAGGAGAGGGCAGGGCCGGCGTTCGGCCCCACCCACGCTCGCTACTCGGCCGCCGGTGCGTCACCGATCAGCTGGAAGTCGTCGACCACAAGGTCGATCTGCTTAACGCGCGTCTCCCCAACCTCGCGAGTTCGCGAAGTGAGCCGGCCTGAGACCTGGATCTCACGACCCTTGCGGCCGTACTTGGCGATGATCTCAGCTCCCTTCTCCCACGCCACGCAGTCGTGAAATTCCGGGAAGCCGCCCACGTTGGTGGCGATGCCGAAATTCAGCACGGCCTTTCCGGTTTGTGTGTGGCGCAGTTCGGGGTCTCGCACCATGCGCCCGAGGATGCGGAAATGGTTGACGCCGTACGACCTGGTCTTAGCAGGTGCACTCTCGGTCTGCGGTGCCAACTCGGCAGTCTGCTTTGTGGTCATGGCATTGTTCTCCGGTGAGGTTGATCGCATGGCCTCTGAAGGCGGCGCGCACAAGGCGATCGCGGAAACCCCTCGCCGCAGGCGACATGCTTGGGGGTTGTAGTGGACGCCGCGCGCTGCTCGAATGCCATCGGGCGATCGGCCATCTCCGGAGGGCCCGCAACGCCGAGTGGACTGCTCAGACCAGCAAACGTCGACAACGCCCTAGGTTCGTCACCGCAAGCCTCCGGACTGGTGGCGACGCAAAATCGTGGCGGCATGATCTACATCGAGTCGCCCCGCGCGTCGCACCATCCCTCCATCGATAGTTTCAAGAGCCGTGTACGCGACGACTCTCCTCTCGCGACGTCTTTCGCTTAGTTCACGAATCCCGAGTGTTGTACGCAGAGCAACAGGTGCTTAACGCCGACCGGCCGGATTCGTGAGGCATGGGGAGCCACCACAATCGCTGAGGAACAACTGGGCGTGGGCACCTGTTCATCCTTGGTAGTACCCGGACCTATTCGGGTACGGAATGTGGTTCTACGGAGATTTTTCCGGTGCTTCAGATGGTGTGAACCGAACCGGCTTCGATGGAGACTCTGGTCTGCCCCGGTTTCATTGGAGATCAGATAACTGGACTCACGCAACCGCTGATTCTTTCCCCGTGCATTTTCCAGAGTGGTGCGCCCATGCCATTGAGTTCGCAGCGGACCGCCACACACGCCACCAGGACACTTGAAGAACCGCTGCCAGGGACGCATGCAGCGCGACCTCTCAGGTGTGGTCATTGATAGCAACGCGATAGCGGAACACACCTAGGCTTGGTTCATGTGCACCCTGCTTTGGACCGGGTCCACCCGTGGCTGACGGTGCCATTTGGGACCCGGCAACCCGCAGCTTCCGCGGCGACCGCCTCCACCAGGCGATCCTCTGTCGCGGGTGGACGTCGGCTGAATTCGCGCGGATCACGAAACTTCACCTTGGATCCGTGTACAACGCTCTGCACGGTCGGCCCGTTCGTGATGGAACCGCGATCAGGATCTTCGAGGCCCTCGAAAAGCGCCAGCCTATGAGCGTACTGTCGTCGACCGGATCAGAATCGGATTCGGGCCGCGGCCTGTAGCACGGCGTCACTGGTCCGGCCGCGGTAGTAGTACGCGACCATGTCGCTGCTCGCGTGTCCCATCAACTGCTGAAGATGGAGCATGTGCATTCCCGCGTCGGCGCACCATGTGCAGAAGGTGTGCCTGAATCGGTACGGGTTGCAGTGGATGCCGGCACGCTCGCCGAGCTTTTTGAGCATCTCGTCGAGACCGCGCTGCGTCAACGGAACGACATTCCCCACCACGTCGTGTCGGTTCGACAGGAATAGGCGCGAACTCGACCGCGGGCGCCGTGGGTTCGTCAGGTGCTCACGCACCAAGCGGGGCAGGGTCCCCTGACCGATGGTTAGAGGAATGTCCCGGTATCCGGCCACCGTCTTGGTTCGCTGCGGGTCGTGCGCGGACCCACGAATTTCCACGATGGGAGGATCGCGATCCAGCCTGATGTGTGATTCCTCCAGGACGATCAATTCGCTGGGGCGCATGCCCGTGTAGAGGAGCAGCGCGACGATCAGACGATTCCGTTTCGAGCCCGCTGCCTCCATGAGTTTTGTGGCCTCGGGTCGGGTCAGCGCCGGTTCCTTCTCG